>JAHDBK010000098.1 GCA_020630455.1 Saprospiraceae bacterium | reverse complement strand
TTTCCATTTGTTTTGATATTATCATAATATCTAACATAATAGAAATCATTTTTATTCCTCAATTCAGAATAATCAACATTAAAAGATTTAGGAATTTTAATTAAAACAAAAGCATTTTCATCATATAAGTGATAATCATTAGGAATAAATACTATTAATTTAACACAAATTTTTAATACTTCTTCCCCTTCATTAATACTCAGATTAAATGGTAAATATTCAAATAGATATTTATTTCCTTTTATAATTTTCATGCTATTTAAACCTATTAACAATCGTAAACTAAAACTTCAATAAATAAAGAAATTTTGTTATCAACCAAACCTAATAATATCTAAAAGTATTTTTAATATGTATAAGATTTGCCTTTTTCATTAAGTAATTGAATGGCGGTTTTCCAATTGGGTAATTCAGTTGCGTCCATGGTTAAAGTTTTGATTTCTTTAGCTATTTTTTTGGCTTTTTTCATAGCTTCTAAATGGGCACCGCTTTGTGCAAAAGATTTGAGTTCTTCTTCAGAATTCCAAAGGGTCATGGTATAGTGTGTAGTCCAAATTCCTCTTTTTTTGAAATCTTTACAATTCGTTGTTTTGAGTTGTTTTAAAATTTGCAATGCTTGAAAAGAAAGAGCAAAAAACTTAAAAGGACCTTTTAATTCAATTGACGTTATTGTTATTTTCATTGTTCAAAAATAAAAAAAGCACTTCAAATCAATGAAGTGCTTTTTTGATTATTTTAAAATATTATCTTGCTGCAATGCTTAATTGAGTACCTGCTACCCAATCTTTAGCATTATCATTATAATAAGAATAAGCAGAAGAAGCAGGTGCTTGGAAATTACCAACGAAATCAGCTTTTAGGTCAATTCCAATATCTTTCTTTTCTCCTTTTTTAAGGTGTCTAAAATATAGAATGACGTTATTATTTTTCAGTTCGTAATAATCCATTTTGCCTTGTTCTACTAAGTCATTTAATTGGCGAATATTGGCAGTTAATCCAGCAGGAATACCCACAATTGCCATTGGAGTAGCCTGAGTCTTTTTCGTGATATTTTCTAACTCTACATTCAATCTCACTACATCACCTACTTTGACATTTTTATCATTGATTTCTGTATTCAATACAAATACTCTTTCTTTATCGCTAGGAGGTAAGATGGTATTCCACTTAAAGATTACGGTATGTGGAAGTGGTTCTTTTACTCCTTCAAATTTCACTTCAAAATCAAATTCGCCTTCTCCAAAATATTGTTCTAATCCTTCCATTTTGATGACATCATATTGTCCTTTTGCATAAGATTTAGTAGCTACTTTTTTACCATTTACATAGAATGCAATTGTACCATCTTCGTTAGTTTGTCTAGCCACATCATTATAAGCCATTAAAGCTCTCATGGCTAAAACAGTGGTTTGGGTAGGACCGAAAGATCCTTTCCAATTTCTACTTTCTCTAATTTGAGAAGCCAATTCTTTGATTCTATCAACAGGTTTGTCTTTAAGACGAGCTAAATTAATGATTAAAAGTGATTTAGCTTCCATATCATAATTAGCTCCTGTAGAACCAAATGCAGTTCTTCTATCTGAAGAAACTACTGCCGTCCCTACACTCACCAATTGGTTTTGACGATTAGTCAACTCATTATATTGCTTAGATTTCCCATAATTATAATGAGCTAAGGCCGCTAAACCTACTAAATAAGCATCATCAGATTCTTTTGCTGATTCGTAAACATTTTTCAATTCAGAATCCAATCCTTTTACTTTTGCTTCACTCAAGCAATACATAATAAATGCATTAAAAATATTTTCATCTTTGCTGGTCAAACCTAAAGACCAAGTTGTTCTTTCATCTCTAAGGAAACTACCATTTCCATCTCTTCTATCTAATAACCAATTAATAGACCTATTAATGATGGCTTCATCGACATCTGGATAAACTTCTTTCATGTGTGTAAACTGCATAATGGCAAAAGCAGTAATCCCTTCATGTGCGGTATTAGAACCGAACCAATCAAAACCACCATTTGGAGATTCAAAACCTTTCAATCTTTCGTATCCTTTTTTCAATAAATCCATAGATTGACGCTCAATAGTTGGATTGCTTTGTTGAGTTTGTCTCAAATATTGTAAAGCTAAGACATTAGGATAATTACAAGAAGAAGTTTGTTCAAAACAACCGTAAGGTTCTTTCATCATGCCTTCCATACCGTGAACCACTTCAGATAAAGCAGAAGGGAATGCTTGTAATTCTACATCAAGAGATTTATTTTCAATATTTCTAATATCAATTTCATATTTAGAATCCATTCCTGTTCCAGAATAAGCAATTCTCGTAGGGAATCCTTGAGGTACTACAGTGATTTCTTCTTCAATTTTATCATTGAATAAATCATTTTTGAAACCAACTGCAAAAGTTCCTAAATCGCCTTCTTGAGCTCCTCTTTTGACTTTATATTTCAAACTGAAAACTTGTTGACCTTTTTTCTTTAAAGAAACTGAGGTCTTTGGTTCAGTGCTTAATAATTCTAAATTATCAGGATGTTCGAAACTAATCGTTCCTTTTACTGATTTTTTAGTATTATTCGTTAATGTAACAGGGATTTCGAATTCGTCGCCTACAGTAACTTCTACAGGGATTTTAGCTTGGATAGAGAATGGTAATTCTGTTTTGTAATTCTTTTCTGCACGTCCTACTTTACCGTCATTAGACATTCCTTCAGTAGTTACTCTAAATGAAGTAACTGCATCTGTATTCCAAAAAGACACTTCTGCTTTTCCATCTTTATCTGTTTGAATTCTTCCATTCCAATAGGTAGTACTTCTAAAATCTGTTCTTTTATCGATATCAGTGGTCTTGTATTCTTTTACAGGAAATTCTCTAAATCTATAATAAGCAACATCTGACAAATAAGCTCCTTCTAATTCTTCCTCATCTTCATTCTCTGTTGTATTTGTAGGAACTCTATGATCATTTAATTGATAATCCACTCCTTCTTCAAAGTCTACGGGTTCAAAAGATCCTGCATCAGAAGCATTGACTTCATCATATCTTTTGCCAAAGTTAGCAATACGCATTTTTTTATTAAATGCAGAAGCTACTACTTTGTGAGATACAACATCTCTTGTAATGTCTACACCAATTCCCAATTGAGTCGCTTGAGTCGCTCTATTTGCACTTTCATCTACTTTGACAATACCTTGTCCGAGATTTCTATCAAACAATTGATAATCAAAATTACCATAATCTCCTACCAATTGTTCTTGACGATAGTGTCCTTGAGCAGAAATAGCCACTCTTACAGGCTCTTTAGTCAAATCAACATCTTCGATTTCAAAGAAACCATCTTTGTCAGAAAGAATTGTTTTATTTGCTCCTACTACTTGAACTTTAGCTCTGTCGATAGGATTTCCATCATTATCCAATACTGTACCTGCTAAGACCATTCGCTCTGCTCTAGTGGTGAATTCAGGTAAATCTGTTTCCGTCAAAGCTTTCCATCCAAAGCGTCTCCAACCAGAAGTCATTAAAAGATAATCTCTAGCAATTAGAGCTTCTTCTGTTTCTTCGAAATATCTTTGAGGTTCTTTAACATCAGCATCAATATCTGCTTCCATTAATAACCAAGAATAAATATTAGATGATTTATCATTTGCAAATGACAATAATTGTTCATCTACCACTGCCATTGACATGCTGGTTTCAACTGCTTGACCTTCTTTATTAGTAACTAATAATTGAACATTTACTTTTTCTCTTGGTTGATAAACTTCTTTGTCTGTTTTAATTTCAATGCTTAGAGCTTCATCAGTATTTACAAAGGCTAATCTTTCTGCTCTTGCGATTCCACTTCCATCAAAAAGAGTAAATTGAGCTAATCCAATTGGAAAATCTTTAAGAGGAACGACTAATTCATTCTTACCTTTTTTAACTTTAATACCTTTGGTGAACTTACTTTCGCCTCTTACTGAGGCAATAATTGATACTTCACCACTTTGAGTAGCACCAATTGACAATGTAGCTTCATCATCATTAATTTCTTTAACTGCTAACGTGAATCCTCCTTTTTGAGCTCTTGGTAATTCATAAGTTTTTTGGATATGGCTTGGAAAAAGGATTTTAGCTTGATATGATTCTCCACTTTCGGGTAATAATTTAAAGGCACCTAATCCCATTTGTTCGCTTGAAAAAGAAGTGACTTCATTTCCTTTGCTATCTAGAATTACTCCACTGATATCAATGGGTTCTCCATCACTATCATTGGATTTGAAAGCAACTTTTGAAGTCAAACCGTTGACCATATCACCTCCTTCAGGAAAGAATTTCAATTCTAAATCACTCAACACTACAGGGACTGATTTTGAAATAGATTCACTTGTACCATTATAATTTACAATTACATTAACAAGAACATCTTTTGATTCTAAATTTTTAGGAAGAGTAAACATAAAATCAGATGTACCTAAAGCATCTGTTCTAGCAGAGAGGGTTTTTACAGCATTGCCCTCTACTTTTAAAGTATATTTAAAGTCTTTATTAGGAATTTTATCACCTCCTAGTGTTTTAAGATTCAATTGAGCGTGGACTTTATCGCCAGAAGCGTAACCATCTCTCACAAAATCTAAATCCATTCTTAATGGAGGAAGGACTACTTTTTGAATTTGAATTTCTTTTTTGAAAATAGCAGGATTTTCATCATTGGTTTGCCACATAGTATATGCTTGAAACATATATTGACCACCTAAAATATTTTGAGGCAATTGAAAATCCCCTTGTGCAATACCATTAATAACAGGAACTTTATATTCCATTTCTACTTCTCCTTTAGGATTGATGAGTTCTGCTCTAAGGACTTCACTTTTTTCACTAGGGCTAAGGTCAGTTGCATTACGTACATAAGCAGAAAACCAAATGGCTTCGCCTGGTGCATAAAAAGTTTTATCTAAATGAGCATATACCCTATCTTCTGGTAAAGTTTCATTTACTTTTTCTTGTGCATCGAGTTTGGATTTTACTACTTCTGAAGTAGGGATAATATTGGTATTATTAAAAAAATAAACAGTTCCTAAAACAACAACTGCTGATACCAATAATGCTGGGATAAATAACTTTAAATTCATGATTTTTATTGGTTTTAAATTAAATGAATGATTTATGATACATTTTTATTGAATACTTGTATCTATACAAATAATACGCATCCGTATCGGATAATTCATTACAACTTTACCACAAATAATTATACTTCAATTCTTTACAGAATAACTAAAGTGTATTTTTCAATGTGGATTGGTATAATACAATGTACAAATTTATTAATAAAATAATTAAGTTTCCTTATATAACATTAAAAGGAGTATAATTATTGAAAAAGTTCCTGTTTTTAAGGATAAATGCTTGGAATTTATAGACAAAAAACATATAGGTTTTAGAATTTAGAATTCCTAAGTATCAAAATAAGTAATAGATATATTTAAATAAAATCTTAAGTTCAATACAAATTTTAACATTAGCTAATTATAAACATGCTCCAATTAAATATCAATTACTTTTATATTTTCAATTTCATTAATTGTTTTATTACTAATAAGAATAATGATATGATTTTCTCTTTTTATGTTTAAAAACTGAATAATATTATTTTTAATAATAGTATCAATATTATCAAATGGGTATTCTATTAGGATTATTCTTTTTTGAGTTAAAAAGGCCCTTAAATAATGCAATATTTTTTTTTGTTCAGGTTTTAAAAATATAGCATTTTCACCTATTTTATCTTCTAAATTTATAATGTTTTCTTTAGGAATATTTTTTTGTAATAGGTTTAAATATTCATTTGCTAATTGTAATTTTTCTGATTTCTTTGAATATAAAATAGCATCTGCTACAGACTTACCTAATAAATAAGTATCTTCTGATACAAGACTCATTGTTCTTCTCCAAGATTTTCCATCAATAGAAGATTGGTTCTTTCCATCAATTTCGATTGTACCTTTTTCAATTTTTTGTAAGCCTAAAAACAGTTGTACAAGAAATTTTACTGAATAATTATTATTTGTTTTTAAATGATAAAAACCGTTACCCTTTATTTCAAAAGAAATCAAATTATTAAAAAGTTTGACATCCTTAAAAACGACAATTCCTTTTTTAATTTTAATTGATTTTTCACCTGATTGTTGAAGAGGAAGTGAAAATATTGCTATAAGTTTTTTAAATGAAATATTTCCTTTCTTCCAGGTCGGATGGATATTTAACAACCTTCTACAAATTGGGATAATTGAAATAAATAATAAGATTACCAAAACGACAGTTTTACTGTCTATTTTCATCAAATTGACCTCATTATATTCATATAAAAAAATAAAAATAATTAATATAATTAAATACAAAACAAAAGGAACTGCCGACATAATAGCCGCATACCATTTGAAATATCTTATACCTTCTTGATATATTTTTTGTGCTTTTGAATTATAAGAATTTATTTCAGGGATTTCTCTATTAAAAATTCTTATTGTTTTTATAGCTATTAATTTTTTACTCACAAAAGATAACAAACTTGCTTTATAATTTCTTCTTTTTTCAGAAATTTCATATACTTTTTTAGCTGGAAAAAATAATAAAACAAAGGCTATTATAAAGGCTATTATAAAGATAATTCCAAGATAAACATGAATAAAAGACATGAGTATAAATGCTAAAACCAAAACTAACATATCTCTAGAAAATCGAATAATCCCTACTGTGAGATAATTTTGAATACTCCCCAAATCTCCGCTATATCTTAATAAATATTTTCCGACTCCTTTTTCTTCGTATTTTTTATAATCTGTATAAATTTGATGTTCAAAAACTTTCTTCTTCAATGATAATGAAAAGAGCTCTCCTATCTTAGCTCTTTGAAACCTAAAAAGAAAAGAAAATACTGCTCTAAAAATTATTATAGTTAAAAAGAAAATTACATAAGCATAAAAATTTGTTTTTATAGGTTCTGGTATGGGTAAAAAATATCGGACTCGATAAGATGCATAATCAGATAAGAATTCTAAAAAATGAGTAACAGATATAGGAATAAATATAGTCAAAATCCCTTCTAAAACACCAATTAACATGGTAAGAAAGATTAATAAGCGATTTTGAGTAAAAAAATCGTATATAAGAGATTTTTTAGTAATATTCATTTTTAAACATGCTCTTTAGGTTGATTGCATCAAAATTTCAGAAAATTAATAAACAGAATTTTATAAATTAAAAAAATAATAATTTATAAAATAATTTATTCGTTAGGTCCTGATTATTAGTATCCATTTTTTTAAAATTCATTTTGATGCGTTTAACCTACATGCTCTTAAAGCATGTTTAAATTTTAATCTTTATGAGAATCAAAATATTAAGAACTCGTCTTTATAAATATTTTATCGTTTATCCCGATAAATTCAAAAATATTTATTTCGCCAAAACCTTAATCTATTGATTCTCATTGTAATAATTTTTTAAACATGCTCTAAAAACAAATATAGATATAAAAGATTTTATTCTGCAATAATCGTAGTGATTTTAGGATAATATTTCATTAAAATATCAGGAGTACACAGTTCTTCTTTGAGTAAAACTGGAACATCAATAAGTTGTTTTACTTCTTTTACTAATAAAGGGCTAATACTTAATAAACCACTTACAGCTAATGGTGACTTTCCTACTTTTTTTAATATATTATAGCAAGTAGGTACACTTAAACTATCACCACAAGAGAGAATAACTCCATCAATAGATTTCATAAAAATTTTATTATGTAGTAATTCATAAGTTTCTCTTTGAGTAACCCCATCAGCTAATTCTACAACTACTACATCGATTCCTTTCTCATTCAAACGGTCTAATAGAGTCCAATATAACTGTAACAATTCATCTAAATTGCATAAATAAGTAGATGGAAAACCTGCATCTGAAAAATCAAGGGCTATTTCGGCTCCACAATCTCGAACAAAGCTTCTATCTTTTGTATAGGCTGTACCTGTTAATTTTATATAAGCAGCTTTTTTACCCGAGTTCATAATGCCTCTACAAAGAAAAGCAGCAGTGGTGGTTTTACCACTATCCATACTTGATCCAACTGATAAAATAATATCAAATTTTTTATTTATAGTATTGTCTTCTTTAATGATATTTTGTTGATAAAATTTAGAATTGATTACTTGATTATTCTCATCACAAGCATATCCAATTAATTTTAAAGTGGTCACGCCAATATCATCAAATTTTTCGTGCATAGATTCTAATTCACCTACTACTCCACCCTTGCCTAAAATATGATATTCTTCTAAAAATTGAGTGGGCACATATCCTTCGAATTGAGCAGTTGCATATCGATTTCCAAAAGCACAAAGAATATAATCTTCGGGAAAAATATATGCATTATGACCTCTATCATCTTGGATTGAGGAGTGTTTCCCTATATCTAACACTTCAAATAATGCGACATCTCCTGCTTGAGGAATATAGGATTCTTTTATATTTTTATTAATTTGATAATTAATAATATGTTTTGCTGAAATTGATTTTTTAATTTTCATTATATCAACCTTTATTTGTTAAGATTTAACCTTTTTTTTATCCTTTTTTTTACTTAAAGAGAAGAAAATAGACACTCCAACTACATTAAAGTGATAAAAATCTCTTCTAATTGAGCCTGTATTGGGATTAAGGCTATTGATATTTCTTTTGTTTCCGATGTTGAATTCTCTTTGACCTTTATAATTAAAAGACATAGAAATGACATTGGTAGGATATATTTTTACTCCAAGATTATAACGAAGAGCATGTAAACCATTTGGCTTTAATTCTTCAGTAGGAATACCTTCATTATCATAATATTGTAGTGGTCTTCCATTGAGATAGTAATACAAAGACATTTGAGTATAGGGTCTTAGTTTTAAAGGAAGATTTAGATTTCTATAATAAAAACCCATATCATAATAAATACGTTGTTTGAATTTTCCATATTCTTGGGTATTATGTTCGAATGTCAATTCATTGGTCATTCTAAAAAAGGTGTTCAATTTTACAGAACGATTATAAGCGATATAAAATCTAGGATTGAACATTTGATCTCTTGTCAAAGAAATAATAGGTTTAAAACCTAATTCTATATTTTGTCTTCTTCCAACATCAAATGCAAAACCGACTTTGGGTTGTAAAAAATTATACTCTCCTCTATCCATTCTCAAGGAATTGAGTAGAGAAAGCTTAAATTTCATTTTTTCTCCCATAGGGGAGCTCATTCCAATAGAATGCCAAAACATCAAAGCATCAGTCTCGTCTGCTTGGGCATTAATATTTAAAATTGATAATGAGAGAATAAATAATAATATATATTTTTTCATTTAAAATTAGATAATCTTTTGTATAAACTCAATGAAAAATTTACCCCAAATTATTAATCATAATCAATAATTTGTGGTAAATTTTAAAATATATTTAAAGCTAATTTCCTTTTAGACATCAGATTCTAATAAAATTAATCATAGAAATATCTCTAGCATCCTTGGCTCAATGTAAAACTTCCGTCTCCATTAAAATCAGTTAATGTAATAGTAACTGACCATTCACCAGATGTGCCACTTGCCGAGCATCTTGTTAATGAGTCATCTCCAACACCTACTGTAAGTGTTTCATTTAATATTTCGTTATTATCAGCATCTGTTACTACAATTTGAAAGCTGCCACCACTAGTAGAAGTAATATCCATATTAAGTTCAGCACGTGAATTGTTATTTGTCCAAGTATGTGTTGCAGTAGTTGAACCGCCATTACCTGTGACATCACCGTCATCCCCACCTGCATTTACACTTACTTTTGGAACATCTTCATCTTGGCAAGAAGTGATACTTAGTAAACACATTAGTCCAATTAGAACTATAGATAAAAAATTAAAAGTAGATTTCATTTTAATTGATTTTTAAAATAGTTTTTGTATTAAATTTGTCAACACTCAAACGAAAACCAAATTTA
>JAHDBK010000097.1:7958-10046 GCA_020630455.1 Saprospiraceae bacterium | reverse complement strand
CCTATCTATCCAGTTCCTATCTATCCAGTTCCTATCTATCCAGTTCCTATCTATGGGACAAAATGCATGTCATTTGGGACAAAATACATGGACATTGGGACAAAATGCATGTCATTTGGGACAAGATAGGACATGACATATATCCTTAAAAAAAGCATGTGCAATTGCATTAAATGATACAGGCTATGTCGGGGGTAATGTACAGATATGAGAAAAAAAAGGTAAAACAACACTTTAAAACGTTGATTATCAATAGGACTTTTGAAAAAGCGATATAAAACAAAAATATATTATATGTTTGTGCAATTGCTGTTTTTACAAAAAACTCGATAATGCAATAATGATATGAATAGGAATAAAAAAAGGCTAAATAGTATATACCATTTAGCCATATAAAAAGAAAGGTGCTTCAAATAGGGGTTAAAGGAGATTTACAGTAACAAAAAGAAAAGAAAAAAACACATTCAAAAAATATTTATCATGTGCTTTTTTTCTTGTCTCTACTCAATAACAAAAATACAACATAATTAAGATAGAATGTTATAATTTTTCACTTTTTAGAAAAAAGAATTTTGAAAGTTTAATTTAAAACTTAAACAAAGTATATCTTTTTGTATAGCTTTTTGAATAAAATGCTTTATGTTTGGGTTATCTGAACAAAAACCAATGATGTTTTTTTACATCTTAATTTACTTTATTGGATATTTTAACGCTCTATTGCGTTTAGATATAAACCCGTTTAACTGGGGTTTTTCTTACCTTGTGTAGAAAAAACATCTTTTGGTCATTTGTTCAGATATTTGATTTTAAAGTCCAGTTTTACGGGCTTTTTTATTTCTCAAATATCTAAGCAAATGAGACGTTTTAAATATTTCTTTAGAGCCTTTTTTTATTCTTTGGATAGTGGTACAATCAACTATTTAGGGAATAGATTATTAATTGTATTACGTCTTTTCTTTTTCTTCTTACTCTCTATTTACATTTTAAGATACTCCATATTATTAGCTTTTATTCCTTTTGTTTTCTCTCTATTTTTTTTGTACAAACTTTTATTTGAAGTCAGAGCCACAGACATCAAAAGAGGTAAGATAACAGACATGAGAATAACAGGGAATAGTCATGATATTGTATTCAAACCCATTGAAAAAAATCTTTATATATTGGTTGTCATTATTCATAAATACGAATATAAAGACATTTACAAATCCAGCGAAGCACAAGAGGAAAACGGAAAGTTTACATGGAAAAATGTATGTATAGGTACGAAAGTAGAAAAACAACAGGATAGGAAAGTCATGAGTTTTGATAACTACAAGCTAACAATATTCAAAGTATTGATATTGACATACTACTTTTTGAGAGAGAAAAACAACAGCGTTTTTAATATGAAATACATTCGTTTCCATCTTGAACGAATTAACATGCCGTTTTACCGCCGTTTTACTGTTTTACCGATTTACCAACCCACCGCACCCGAAACCCTACACCCTACCCTAATAGAAAGACCCGAATAGGGCGATATTTTCAATTTTTACTTATGGGATATAAAAAACAATAATATGTCTTATGCAATTCAACAAAAGGACGGTTTTATCATAGCAGTAAAACAGGAGAACGGAAAACAGACGGAAAACAAAAAATACATTCTTTTATCTTCTCTAATACCAGAGCCAAAAGAAAAAGCAAAGATTCAAAAAAGGGCTAAAGTAAAAAGGCAATTAAGAACGATAAAAGAACAGGAAATATACAATTTAGAAACCGATTTTATAAGCAATAACAAAGGAAATATATTTTATCCTTACACATTAGAGGCTTTAAATTTCTTAGGAAAACAGACGGAAAACAACACCATACAAGAAGCTATAAAAGCATTTGAACAGGATAACGGGATAACAGAACCGATTGAACCAACTATTGAGCCAGCAGAACCGATTGAACCAACTATTGAGCCAGCAGAACCGATTGAACCAACCATTGAGCCAGCAGAACCGATTGAACCAACTATTGAGCCAGCAGAACCGATTGAACCAACCATTGAGCCAGCAGAACCGATTGAACCAACTATTGAGCCAGCAGAACCGATTGAAC
>JAHDBK010000097.1:408-7858 GCA_020630455.1 Saprospiraceae bacterium | reverse complement strand
AGCCAGCAGAACCGATTGAACCAACCATTGAGCCAGCAGAACCGATTGAACCAACCATTGAGCCAGCAGAACCGATTGAACCAACCATTGAGCCAGCAGAACCGATTGAACCAACCATTGAGCCAGCAGAACCGATTGAACCAATTAAACCCTATCAAGTACAACCGATTGACTTTATCATTGTAATACTAATTTGCTGTACTCCAATCGTTGTACATCTATCTTTTAACTCAATACAAATAATTATCTATGTGGTAAGTATATTTTCTTTACTCATTTTAAACATTGATAAAAATGGAAATTACACTTTTAACAGGCTTATTTGTTTTGTTCTTTTTATCCTTTTTTCTACCAGAAAGTAAAGAACCATCTAAGCCAAAAGACAGCAAAAAAGACGCTGAAAAATTACTAATTGAAATGAAAGCCGAACAAGAAAAAAAACGAGCTGATTTAACAGCCTTACAAACGCTTATAGATAGAGGTCATTTTGACCCACCATAAACGCAATTAATGAAATAACATTATGAAAACACTTTATATTTCATAACCTAACACTAAAAATCATGAACCAACAAACTTTATTTCAACAGTATAAAGATTCATTAAATTATACAGACAAAAACGGACATGAAAAATTTATAAATAACTTAATTACTTCTTATCGTTACGCTCAAAGCACTAGCCAAAAGTACATACATTTTGAGGACGATATAAAGATAATGACGGCTATAAAAAAGCTATTTACAGAACCGATTGAAGACGAAAAAGAAGTTAAAAAAAGAATCAAAAAGATATTTAAAACAAAAGGTTCTAATTGGGTTTTTCTGACCATTAGAACCGTTATGATTGAGTATTTAAGAAAGGCGTATTTTGATAAAATTGATTTTGATAAAATTGAGGACGATTTAACCCATATTGACGAAATCAAAAACGTTTTGAGGACATATTTACAAATCTACAAAACCCAATAATCATGGCAATTATCAACAAAACAGAATACGACATCATAAGTAACTATATTGATAAGATTCTAAACCTTAACTTTTTCGATTCACATTTACAAGTTTATGAGACATTAAAAAGCATTGAAAAACACATCTTAATCAATGATTATTTTGAAGCAAGTGCAGATACTTTAATGACTATTGAACATTTGAGAGGCTTGTTTTTAAATCTTTTCTTTCACGAAAAAAAGAGAGCCAAAAAAATTAAAAAATATGCAGGCTTTTTTAAGATGAATGATGAAGGGTTTTTATATACTTATGAATGTGTAGAAGATGCGGAACATCTTATCATACTTTTACATAATGAAAATAAGAAAAACATAGGCAAGGCAGGATATAAGGATATTTTGCAAGCCAATTACATCGAACTACTGGAGACATTAAGAGATATGTTTTTATCTCTTTCATACTTAGAGAAACAAAAACAAAAGTAATGTATAGTAAAATAATAGCGACCTATACATATACTTTTGCTTTGTGAATTTCAAGGAACTAACAAAGTTTTGTTAGTTCCTTTTATTGCGTTCAAAATTAAAAATATGAAATCAATATTCACACATGAGGACGATTTAAACCCACATGAGAACGAAATAAAACAAGTTAATATAAAATTTATATCAAAGGATTTACAGATAATTGATAACTATTGCAAAGGGAAGAAAATTAAAAGAAGTGAGTTTTTACGACATTTAATAAGACAATATTTTAAAAATGAGGAACTTATTGATAAATAAATTTTGATTGTCTATCAAAAAAAATTAAATTTGAAACAATGTTCTTTCTTTAAGAAAAAGAAAACCCGCATTAAATCAATTTTATATCACGTTCTAAATTAATATAATATTGCTTATGCGAGTTTTGAAAAAAGGTTCTTTTTGTTTGATGTGAATAGAGACAAAAAAGAAACCTCGTTACTGTAACACGAATATAGTACATTTTTAGAAAACAAAAAACAAAAAGCTATACAAAAAGATATACTTTTCGTTATACGCTCCAAAGGTGATACAAATATGTCGTAGTTATGTCATAAGTAACGTTTTTTTTTGTCCAAAAAGTTCCTACCTTTTTCAAACCTCTTTCATAAGCAAAGTTATATTATTTGTAACAAAAAATAAAGTTATGAATAATAACGAGGCTATAATAAACAGCTATCATACCAACGAATCTAATACTAATAATTCTTACGCTCAAAGCAGAATTTTACAACTATTTCCAACCTTACAAGATGCTAAAAAGCAAGGTGTAAAACCTTGCTCACAAGGTATATTTATACAATACTTTGATATACATGGGAATCCTTTAATGTTCCTACCAGTCAAGCACCGAAAAAGACCAGAAGAAAAAGACGACCCAAAGGCAGCCCGTCCCACCCTATACCGCTATGAAAAAGCCAAAGCACAAGACCAGTTTAACCCCTATGACGATACTGCCAAACATTTAGCCGAACCTTATGGAAGGATACGTTTAAAGCCCGAACTAGTAAAAGGGAAAAAAAAGTATGATTGTCCTTCAACCTTTAACGCTGATTTTTTTGAGGGTTTTTTGTCTAATAAAATCATGCGTAAAAATTTTAGTGCTAAAAAACAAACTCAATTTCTAACACTTACGGAGGGAGAATTTAAAGGAATTTACGCAGGGGAACATGACATGACATGTGGGACATATTCAGGAATAACCCACTTTAAACTAGCAGACGATTTAAAAGAGTATTTAACAACATGCCGACCTCAAAACATCATATTGAACTATGATAATGATGCACAGAATTTAAGTAAATCAGCACTCCAAACAATAGCTAATAAACGACCTAGAGACTTTTATAATAGTGCTATGAAAATCACTAGAGATTTATTTGAATTTACAAAAGGCATCAAAGGATATAACCCTAATATTTTTTATGTTCAAATCAATGATTCTAAAAATAAAGGTTTAGACGACTTGTTAATAAATCACAAGGGACAAGAACAAGACGTTATAAATGCACTCTACACATTAGAAAATTCTAAGTATTTCACAGTAATAAAGCTAAATAAAAACTCCTATCAACAAGATTTATTACAACATTTTAATATAGATACTCCATTCCGTTTTTATTCATTCCATACCAACAACATCAAAGAAAAACAATTTACTTTCAAACATAGTACAGGCGATTTAGGAGTATATCAATATGACAACAAAAAAGAGGCTTTAC
This sequence comes from Saprospiraceae bacterium, assembly GCA_020630455.1. Classification (GTDB taxonomy): domain Bacteria; phylum Bacteroidota; class Bacteroidia; order Chitinophagales; family Saprospiraceae; genus JAHDCE01. The sequence goes on along the minus strand of JAHDBK010000097.1, from coordinate 4,660 downwards.
AGACACTTAAAGCACCCCATGACATTACACCATCAAAAACATATTTTCTTAACCAAAATGAAAGAGTTTCAGACGTTGCAAACGATTTAGTACAACAAATCATAAAACATAAGAAAATTGATTTAAAAGGATGCTGTAATGTAGGCAAAAACTTTGCATGTGTTAATGTAATTGCGCCAACCTTGAAACGAATTACAGGACTTTCAACCATGTTAGTATGTCCATTAAATGCACTTACAAAAAAACAAGGTGAACAATACAACATCAAATATTTAACAGGTAGTTCAACACAAGAAGAAATACAAGAAGCAATACATGAAACCGTCTTTGTTGCCAACCATCATGCCGCCCGAAAAATTGCAAAATATTGTTTAGAACATAATATCATGCTCAATGTCTTTAAGGATGAAAGTCATACTTTAGGTTTAGGAATGAGTTATAAAAGTGATATTATTACTAAACTTGTACAAGAAATTGAAAAGATTGCATTCACTCAAATAAATATGAGTGCCACACCTTTACAATATTATAGTCAAATTAACTATACCAGATTAGAGATTACAAAAAACCAAAAACCCGAATTTGTCAATAGGATTTTTTATACAGAAAAAAAGGAAGCTGTTATTTTAGAGCATATACAAAAAACTGATTTTAGTGATGGCAAATTATTACTAATCAAATTACAATCTAAGAAAGGACTAAAGAAAATTAAGAAAACACTTATTAAGAAATACGGATTTTCAGAGGATGAAATTAGATTGATGATTTCAGAACAACAAGTTAAAGAAAGTGCCTTTTATCAGAAACTTTTAGCAGCCAACGAAAAAGAGGAAAGTTTTGATACAAAGGTTAAAATAGTCTTGTGTACCAATTTTATAAATGAGGGAGTAGATATATATACTAGTCGTATTGTTGAGTGTGTAAATGTTGAAATAAATAGCCTTTTCAATTACAAAGATTTTGTACAATTCATTGGCAGACCTCGAACCTATAAACAAAAAATAATCTATTCTTATCATTACCAGCCCAAGAGCCAAAGAGAAACATTTGCTTTTGATGCTCAATACGAATTTAACAAATTAAAAAACTATTACGAAGAAAGCGCAAAGAGAGCAAACATGATACTAAGTTCCAATGATGAGAACTGTTTGTTAAGAAAAGAGATTGTAAAGGAAAAAGTTATAAAACTTAAAACTCAAAATTCCCATCTACAAAACGCCCTATATTTTGATATAGAACAAGATAAATACATGGTCAATTATGAGTATATCATGGGAATTGTTGAAAGCTATAAAGTTAGTTCAATGACTACCTTACAAGCTTATGACCTTATGACAAGTACACATACTTTCATAAAAGTATTAGACCAAAATACAGACAAAGATACGGACAAAACAATAACAGAAGCGGAAAGAAAAAACGATATTACAGAAGAACAAAAAGAAGCAATAACAACCAATTTAGAAGAGATAACCAAAGAAGAACAGAAGAAAGAAAAAGAAGCGGAAACAAAGATAATAGACTTATTTAAGAAAGATTATTTAACTTTTTTATTAGCAGTTGTTTTTAACAATAGAGAGAACCAAAAGTTAAACGGTTCTATCTTTAAACACTTTCCACAACTGGACAAAGCCAACCCAAGATATAAAGAAATTGAAGCCCACGCCCTAGAGCTAAAAAGTAAAGAAACACTTTTCAAAGAATACCCTAATTTAGCGGAAAAGTTTTGTAATAATTTGATAAAATTCTTAGATGTATATTTTGATTTAGATACAGCCTTTGAACAAATCATTATTACTGATGAAGATGGAAAACACTATTTTAGAAGTCATCAAAATTTAGCCGTATTTATTGATAAATACAAAACCATCTTATTAAAAGAACTAGCCAGAAAAGGAGTAAAAATATTAACTTTAGACCAGAAAGAAGAAGGTTTAAATTTTCTTGCTTTAGAGCGTAATTTGCAACAAATTTTAAACGATAACAATGGCACTATAACACCCAAGCAAATACATAAAATAACGCAAAAAATCGGCTGTTTTACGCATTACACACAACAAAAAGCCGTCAAGCTATTTAATGTACTTTTTAAGGCAAAAAGGAATACAAAAGGCTTTTATAATTGCGTCCAAAAAAACACTTTAGAAACCTTATTGATAGGGCAAAATATCAATGTTGATAAAACTTACCTTAATTTTCATAACTCATTGATTATCATAGGGCAAACTATGACAGAGCTAGATATTTCATGTTTATTCTTATCTATCTAGCTCTGTCATAAGGTACAAACGCAGCCAACGCCCCAAAAAAGAGTAAAAAAGTCCGCAGTCATTGAGTAGTCAAACACTACTCAAAAAAACCGATTTTTAACCCCAAAAAGCCCAAAATATACAATTTTGTAAGTACGTCCTTAGATTCTGTCACCATCTCCAAATATAGCCCTATATACAGCCGTAAAAGTATCAATACTTTACTTATCTACGAATACGCCAACATATAGAGCGTAATTTGCCCACATTACCCGTTTAAGAGCTTGTTTTTTAGATAGCATAATCAAAAAACTAATCAATTGAATTTCAATATTTTGATTCAGCGTTTTTTGATGAAATACAGTACATAGACACAAAAAAGCACACGCCCCATGACGTAAGCGTAAGAATGTAATTTTGATTTACTGATATATGTGGATGGAAAGAATTACTTTGTTTTCTCGTTTGGGAATCTATTGTGTTTTAAATAGTATCTTCTTTCATGTTGTAATCTTTTTTGTCTCTTTCTTAAAGTCATTATTTCGTTAGCGTTCTTATCTCTTATCTTCATATTTTCAATATATTTTTTTATAGGTAGGTTTTTTATTGATGGCATATTTTCCGTTAAATATGAGATTAATTGACTAATTGTTATTAGTTCCTGTTTGATAGATTCAAGGTTCTTTTTTTCTACATGTTCCATGTTTATATAACGACTCAATTACTTATAAATTTGCTTCTAATTCTTTCCTTTTTTCACTAGGTCATTAAGTTGATTTAGCCAAAGATTAGCTTTTTGATTAGCAATTTTTTTGATACGTTTTTTATCTACTTTTTTAGTTTTGTTTTTCTTTCTTAATTTTTTTCTCTCATTTAAAAGCCTTTCTTTTTCATTGAGTAAAAAAGATAGTTCTTTTTCGCTCTCAATCCAGTTATCATAATTTTTGTTTTCTATGATGTAGCTTATCAACTCACTAACTGTTATGAGTTCTTGGTTTATGTATTCAATATCCTTTTTTATTACTTTTGCCATGTTTATATAACGACTCAATGACTTATAAACTTGCTTCTAATTCTTTCCTTTTCTTCTCTAATTCATTAAGACGATTTAGCCAACGGTTAGCGTTTTGACGTGCTTTTTTAATTTCCTTTTTCAGTATCTTCATATCATTTATATCAGTCACCTTTGTAATATTCCGTTCCTTTGGGAATCTGTTATATGTTTTAAAGTATCTTCTTTCATATTGTAACCTACTTTGTTTTTTCTCTATTCTTTCAATTTCTTCATATACGGTTATATCCTTGTTTTGTATCTCATTAAGATATATTTTTAACTCACTAAGTGTTATTAATTCTTGTTTGATTGATTCAAGATTTTTACTTTGTTCTTTTTCCATATACACAAGTATAAGACAGGAAAAAGTTAATGTAAAAGACAAGATACAATGTATATTTTATCCTTTTTGGCATGTTGTTGTTACTTCACCCATAAGTATGTATAAAGTCGTCTTTTCCAATACATTATATTTTTGAGTTATTTTTTTTATTCCGCCCGTAAATCTTACATACGTGCGCCCCATAGGAAAAAGAGGAAAAGAGGAAAACAGAATTTATGATATATGTGCAAACTTTCCTCTTTTTTTCTTCCATTTCTTCCAAGTAACAGACATGCATGAAAGCGGATAGCGTGACCATGCACCAACACAACCCCAGTTTTTACCCTAAATCCAGCAATATTTTGATTTATAGATACTTATATGAAGTCAATAAGAAAATTACTATAAATAAAAAATAAAAACTACGTGCGCCCTAAAGGATTTGGAAGAAATGGAAGAACTTTTTTAGTGTAATATGTCACCAGTCACCAGTCACCAGTCACCAGTCACCAGTCACCAGTCACCAGTCACCAACTAGACCCGATAGTATTGATATGACATAGTAATCAGTTACCAACTAGACCCGATAGTATTGATATGACATAGTAATCAGTTACCAACTAGACC
>JAHDBK010000097.1:0-308 GCA_020630455.1 Saprospiraceae bacterium | reverse complement strand
CGATAGTATTGGTATGATATGGTAATCAGTCACCAACTAGACCCGATAGTATTGGTATGATATGGTAATCAGTAACATATTATAAATATAAAAATTAAAGATTTTTTAAAACTACTTTTTTGATAATCAATGTTTTATTCAACCCACTTTTTTTAAAAAAGTAAAACATAAACAGATTGACCGCACGCCCATTGACAAATATAGTAACATGGTAACTGATATACTGTTATAGTTTTTTTATTACCATCTATTGACCAGAGCCGATATAATGGACTGTATTCACTCCATCATTCCCAGAGCCGATAGAG
>JAHDBK010000096.1 GCA_020630455.1 Saprospiraceae bacterium | reverse complement strand
AATATCATATTTCCTCAATAATCCTTCTAATCCATTCCTAGAAAATTGAGTATTTTTAATAATATTTTTATCCAAATCTAAAGAATAGAGTAGGGCAGTACTGAAATTAGTTTTACTGAGATTAGATTGTTCAAAATGACTATCTTTTAAGTTGGAATGATTAAAATCTACACCGCTAAGATTAGATAATGTAAAATCACATTCTACTAATTCGCATTGATAGAAATGACATCCTTGTAGATCTATTTCATAAAAAGAACTATAATTCATTTGGCAGTTCTTAAATGAAGCACTAAATAAAGCCGAATTCACTTCTTCCCATTTTATACCCAATAATTTACATTCATTAAAAATACTATCTCTAAAACTAGTTTGAAAAACCCTAATCATACTTAGGTCACAAGCAGTGAATTGACAATCAATAAAGCTACTTTTTCCTAAATTCAATTCATTAAAATTACAATTTTGAAAGCTACAATTATCATAAACAGCTATTTCAAAATTATTGTTTTCAATAAAATTAAGATGCTTAAATTCTTGGTCGAATATTTCTTTTTTATTCATTTTATAAAGAGTTTTCTTTATTATTATACTAAAAAACCTGCACCCCATTACAGAGGCACAGGTTCAAAATTGTATGAACAAATCATTTAAGTTTATTAATATAAACTATTAAAACTTAAGTCAATCTACATTGTCGTGAAGGAAAGAATTTCCTTTTAAAGACGCATCATTTTCGTCATTAGAAATACTCCATTCAGACATATTTTCCTCAGAAGAATGAGGAACATCTTCTAAATTGATTTTTCTACGCAAATAAGCAGGTACATTTTCCAACTCATTAACTGCGTTAGGATTATTCAATTTTGAAGTGATATTTTTAAGGCGATCTTTACGCTTTTTTTCACGTTCTAAGCGTATTTGTTCTTCATCAAGATCTGCCGATTTTTCTTCATTTACATAAGGCTCATCATAAGAATAAATGCGCTTATTGTGTTTTTTTACAAAATCTTTAATATCCAAATCTACAGTATTGGCTTTGTCGCCTTCATTGTATCCAGTTTCATAAACCTTAGCCTTCGTTTTTTTTTCATCATCATCTAATGAAAGAACAATCTTTTCATTTGAAGGCTTATTGATACGTTCTTTTTTGCTTTCAAAACCAGTAGCAATAAGTGTAATGCTGATTTCTTCTCCTAATTCTTCTTCATAGCAAGTACCCCAAATCAAATCAGTACCAAAACCAGCTTCTTCTTGAACAAATTCTGTAATTTCGAAGGTTTCGTCCATTGTCAATTCTTTGCTACCAGAAGTGATATTCAACAAGATGTGTTTAGCCCCTTTGATATCATTATCTTCTAATAATGGGGAACTCATAGCTTGTTCTATCGCACGAACCGCTCTTCCTTCTCCTTCTGCTTTACCGATACCCATAATAGCAATTCCTGAGTCACGCATAGTCGTATTGACATCTTCAAAATCCACATTGACCTTACCTGGTTTAGTGATAATTTCAGCAATACCTTTAGCCGCAACAGTTAAAATACTATCTACTTCAGCAAAAGCATTAGATAGGCTAAGGTTGCCGTGAAGCATACGCAATTTATCATTAGAAATCACGACCATCGTATCTACATTGCGTTTTAGCTCTGCTAATCCTTCCATCGCTTGTTTATGTCTTCTACGTCCTTCAAAAGTAAAAGGAAGTGTTACAATAGCAACAGTTAAAATACCCATTTCTTTGGTAGTCTTAGCAATAACAGGAGCAGCACCTGTTCCTGTACCACCACCCATACCAGCAGTAATGAATACCATTTTAGTACCTGTACCTAAAAATTGCTTGACATCTTCGATTGATTCGATACAAGCTTTGCGTCCTACATCAGGTATAGAACCCGCTCCCATTCCTTCAGTTAAGTCTGGACCTAATTGAATATGAGTAGGTACTTCACTCAATTCCATTGCTTGATTATCAGTGTTGCAAATCGCAAAGTCAACACCTACTATTTTTTGATTGAACATGTGTGTAACGGCATTGCTGCCTCCACCTCCAACACCAATTACCTTGATGATGTGTTCTATTTTTTTTGGTATATTAAATTCCATTGTGATTCTTTTTTATTTCTATTAAAAATAAAGAATTTTCTTTATTTTTTAATTTTATTTTAAATTAATGATTTTAGTAAATAATGATTTTATCTGATTTCTTTGTCTGGTTCAGCTTCAAACCATTCTTTAGTTTTTTTGAAAATTTTATTGAAAAAGTTATTGTCATCTTCTTCTTCAAATTCACTTTCTACTTTTTCTAAAACATCTTCTTCCTCTTCTACGATACCGTACTTTTCGTTATGTTCAATGCCATGTAATAAAAGTCCGATAGCCGTAGCATAGATTGGACTAGCTACCTTTTCAGCATAGCCATGACCCAAACAGTCAATAGGAATACCTAAACGGGTAGGCATACCAGTGTGGAATTCTACCAATTTTTCGATGTTTTTCAATAAAGCACCACCTCCAGTAAGGACGATTCCTCCAGCTTTTAATTGTCTTTCTAATCCAGAACGACGAATTTCGAAGTAAACATGATCGAAAATTTCTTCGATTCTAGCCTCGATAATACGAGCCAAATTCTTTTCAGAAATTTCTTTTGGATCACGTCCGCCAATACCTGGAATGGTGATTACTCTATTGTCATATACCTCGTTTGAAAGGGCTGATCCGAATTTTACTTTCAGTTTTTCTGCTTGGTGTAGCATTACTGTACAACCTTCTTTGATGTCTTTAGTAATAACATTACCACCAAATGGAATAACTGCAGTATGACGGATGATACCTTCATGGAAAATAGCTAAGTCAGTCGTACCTCCACCGATATCAACTAAAGCAATACCTGCTTCTTTTTCTTCTTCACTTAATACTGACAAAGCAGATGCTATAGGCTCTAGTGTTAATGAAGCGACGTTTAAATCAGCTCTTTCTACACATTTGCTAATGTTTTTAGTTGCAGATATTTGACCTGTTATTATGTGAAAATTAGCTTCCAAACGCACTCCTGACATTCCAATAGGTTCATGAATACCTTGTTCATTATCAACGGTGTATTCTTGAGGAATAACATGAATGATTTTGTCACCAGGAGGCAACACTAATTTATACATATCATTTACTAAACGGTCAATATCTTCTTGACGTATTTCATCATCTGTATCTCTAGTGATGATACCGCGATGTTGAAGACTTTTAATGTGCTGTCCTGCGATTCCTACATGAACCACTTTAATTTCTTCGTCTTTCAATTGGCGTAAAAGGATAGCATAGGCATCTTCAATAGCCTGTACTGTTTTTTCGATATTGGAAACTACTCCTCTCAAAACACCTGGAGAATCTACTTTTCCAATACCTAGAATTTCTAGTTTTCCGTAATCGTTAAGCCTTCCTGCAATGGCACATACTTTAGTGGTGCCAATGTCCAAAGCAACAACGATATCTGATTTTGATTTGCTCATACTTACAAAATTTTGATAATTATTTATTGAACGTTATTTTGCTGTTAAATTATGTTTTTATCCTAGTTTTACTCTGTTTTCATTAATCAAAAATAAAGAAAATTCTTTATCTTTTAGTGTTTTGTTTATCTTTTTTTACATACGACTTGACCATCGTATTTTAGGTTGATTGACTTATATTTTTGCCATCCTTCGTATGGCATTCCTTCTTTATAAAATATTTTTAATCTTTCAAATTTATCTGCTATATCCCTATATCTACCCAAGATTATTTTATGTTTTCCTAGATTAGGAACTAATATAAATTCCCTTTTTTTTGTCATGAAAATCTGCTCTGTATGTGCTTTCATGAATGGGTCTTTTTCAAGGTCTTGAGCCAAGCGATATAAGTCTCTCAATTCAGGCCTTTTTTTGTCATAATCGGGAGTAAAAGGCGGAATGTAGCCGTTTGCTACAGGTACTCTAGCGGTAAAATTCACCGAAAGAGGCATGTGCTTTCCTTGTTTATCTAAGTAATAACTTTTCCCGTTGGCATCAATAATTCTAAGAAGCGGTTCTCTTTGTGTAATGTCAATGTGTAGCTTTTCATTGGCATCAATATAGACATCTGCAGTTGAAATAAAAGGGTCTTTTTCTAAGACTTTTTCTTCTAATCTTTGCAAATTTATATCCGAAATTGGCATGCCATGAGGACTACGTCCCATGCTCCTCGTTATTGCTGTTAGTATGTCTTTTTCTGTTATTAATTTACTGCTGTCAGGTAGTTGTTCAACACTGATGAAAACATCCTTTATTATTTCATTTTTTTGTTGGCTTACAGCCGATGAAATTAGTATTAATAACAATATCGTTCCGACTAAATAAGTCGCCTTTGTTAAAATATTGTTTAACGCCAAATTGTCAGAACGTAATTTACTCATAAAGATAAAAATATTTTTTTATAATTGCTTAATTTTTAATAATTTTTTTATGTTTTTTATTCAAAATTTTTTGAATAGGCTGAATTAACCTGTCAATGTCACCTGCCCCAAGGCTTAACAGTACTTTTGGACGATTTAGTTCCAAGTAAATTAACAAATTTTCTTTATCAATTAGTTTTTTGTTAGGATTTTTAATGAAATTTAATAGCCAATTCGATGTCACACCTTCAATAGGCAATTCTCTAGCGGGATAAATGTCTAATAAAATGACCTCATCTAGCTTGTCTAAAGCCGCTGCAAAACCCTGTGCAAAATCCTTAGTCCTACTATATAAATGTGGTTGAAAAATACCAGTTATTTTTTCATTAGGATATAACATTTTTGCTGTTTCAATTGCTGCAACTAATTCAGTAGGGTGGTGAGCATAATCATCAATAAAAACCATGTCTTCATTTCTAATGATGAATTCAAATCTTCTCCATATTCCTTTGAACTCGTTCAATGCTTGTTTGATAGTGTAACCATCTAATCCCAACTCTAGAGCAATCGTTATTGCTGCACAAGTATTTTCAATATTATGTTTTCCTGCTAATGGAAGTTTTATATCTTGAATAGAAATATTATTATTATTAAAATCAAAATAGAAAAAACCATCTTCAACTCTAATATTGTTCGCTTTATTGATACCTTTTTCAATGCCATAAGCATTAAAAATAAATCGTTCACTATTTTTTTCCTTGACAGGAGGATTTAACCCTTCTCTTATAAAAGCTTTTGTTTTTACATTTTCAATAAAAGAAGCGAATCCTTCTTGAATATTGGCATCATCACCATAAATATCTAGATGGTCTGCATCAGTAGATGTCAAAATAGCATATTCTGGATGAAGGTGTAAAAAAGAACGATCAAATTCATCTGCTTCAACTACGACATAATCAGATTTTCCAAAAACAAAATTGGAATTAAAATTATTAGCGATTCCACCAATAAACGCTGTACAATTAATTCCGCCATATCTCAAAACATGAGCAATTAATGAAGAAGTAGTTGTTTTGCCATGTGTTCCAGCGACAGCAATTCCTTTTTTACTATTGCTAATTAGGGCTAATACTTCAGCTCTTTTTTTTATTTTGAAATTATTTTCTTTAAAATATTTCAATTCAATATGCTCGTTTGGTATGGCAGGTGTATAGACAACCAAATCAATATTTTTAGGAATTGCATTTAAATTTTCTTCATAATGAATATCGATTCCTAATGTTTCTAATTCTTTTGTAATTCTAGATTGAACCCTATCATAACCATAAATTTTTATTCCTTGAAAATGGAAGTATTTGGCTAAAGCACTCATGCCTATACCTCCAATTCCTATGAAATAAATAGTATGTAGTTTTTCAATCATTATCAGTTATCAGTTATCAGTCATCAGTTATCAGTGAACAAAATGATAAATGGTGACTGATAATTGTTATTTTTTGTAATTTTCAAATGTTATTGTTTTAAACTCATCATACAAAATGACCTTAGACATTTTGAATGGTGTTGTCTCATCTCTACTTGCTGAAGCATCAATGTTTTGAATTTCTCCTGTTTCGATATAGTCAGAATCTGCAATACTTACTGTTACATTAATTTCTTGACCAGCTTGTATATCATCTTCTAATAAAGTATTGGTGTTGATTTGAATTTCAGCATTGTAGCCATTGTTTGTTCTAGCAAAAGAACAAGGAAATGCATTTTCTAATTCTAGACTTGAATAAAAAGCAGGAGTTCCGTATTTGTCAAAACCTACATAAAAAGCATAATAATAATCAGACATATTATTGATTAGTTTTCCATCATTTAATATTTGATTAGAGAAATCCAATTCAATTTTCACATAATCACCACTTAAATTACTCGGGTCTTCACTGATAGGAACCAGTTTGTCATCAATAACTTTTAAGGCAAAGTATAGATTTTCATCATCCCAAGTCACACTATATTTTCCGAATAAATCATTTCTAGTATGTTTATCACCCATGATAGTAGCATGAAGTGGTCTCCAATTGAATTTTTTATTACTATTCCAAATACTTTCATTTAATTCTCCATCTATAGAAATTTCTTTAGCTTTTTCAGCGGTAAGAATGGCTTTTCTAAATTTTTGGTCATCTCCTTCGTCTGGTTCATAAGTATCAACCTGCATCATTGTCTTTAAATCTACTTCTTTAGTATAAAGGTTTTCACTTCTCATGTGATAAGAGGCATGTATGTGTTTATTTACAAATAAATAACCTGCTTCAAAAGACATTTTATATTCATCATTATAAATAAATTCATCATCGCCTTGAACTTCTACTACTTCTACAACATTTTCTTTAGTAAGAATTGAAATGTCAGGCATTCCTCCTTCAATACCACAGGCTTGACAAGCAATTATAGGTTCAAAATATACAATTTCAAATCCTTCTTCTGTTCCTTGTGCTATGAATAGATTTTGAGGGGCTTCCATGTCAATATATTTTTCAGATTTGGTATCGAAAATGTTGACTATGCCTATAAAATCTCTAATTTCATCTTTATTAAAATCCCATGCTTGTAAGAGCTCACTATCTTCGTGATAACGATAAGCCAATGTATCTAATTCAGGAATTACCATATCGGGAGTAGTGAAAAAGATAAAAGAATCGGTTTCTGTAAAAATAGTATCTTGACCATCGAACATGGTGTCGATAGTGAATGCAATTTGTTCTTGAAATGGTTGGTTGATGAGTTCTAAAATCTCAGCAGTTTCCTGAGCTTTTATATACATCATCTGGGTGATGAATAAGCATATGAATAATAATTTTTTCATCGTTTTATTTATTTAAAAGTTTAAAAATCTCATCAGCAATATGCTTTGCCGCATTAGGCTTTGCCAATTGCTTGATGTTTCGTCCTAACATATTAGATAACGAATGATTTTCTAAAGTTTTTATCGTTTCAAGTATTAAAGTTTTCTTAGCGTTTGTATCTTTTATCATAATAGCAGCTTCTTTTTCTACCAAAGCCATCGCATTTTTAGTCTGATGATCTTCTGCTACATTGGGCGAGGGAACAAGAATTGTTGGTTTGCCAATCATACATAATTCAGAAATAGAAATTGCACCTGCTCTAGAAATAATAATATCGGCAATGCTATAAGCCCAATCCATTTTATTGATGAACATCGTCAGATGAACATTGTCTAATTGAGCGGTTGGGTTGTCCTTGAATTCTTCGTGATAAATTTTACCACACTGCCACAAATATTGAATATCATTATTTTTTTTAATAGTATCATGAGCAGCAGCCATACTATCATTTAATGTTCTTGCTCCAAGAGAACCGCCAATTAAAAGAACTGTTTTTTTATTTTTATCTAAATTAAAATATTTATAAAATTCTTCATTTTTATTAGGAATGTTCACTAAGATGTCCCTAATTGGATTCCCTGTAATGACGATTTTTTCTTTAGGAAAAAAAGATTCCATCTTATCATAAGCGACACAAATTAAATCTGCTTTTTCAGCTAGTAATTTATTAGTGACTCCCGCATAAGAATTTTGTTCTTGCACAACGGTTTTTATTCCTTGAGCCATTCGTAGTGTTGGACCGCTGGCATAACCACCTGTTCCAATCACTACATCTGGCTTGAAAGATTTTATAATTCGTCTAGCATTCCACAAACTATGAATGAGTTTGAATGGAAATAATAAATTCCTAAGTGTTAATTGTCTATGAAAGCCACTAATCCATAATCCTTTGATGGGATAGCCTGCTTTAGGAACACGTTCCATCTCCATTTTTCCTTCTGCTCCTACAAACAATATATCAGCATCGGCTCGCTGTTGCTTAATGGCATCAGCAATGGCAATGGCAGGGAATATATGTCCGCCTGTTCCTCCTCCGCTAATAATGACTTTCATTTTTTTATTTTAATAATTTAATTATTATGATTCAATAACATCATTGATGTTCGTTTCTTCTATAAATTTGCTTACGCTTAATATGATTCCTGCTGTAATACTGGTGAATAAAACCGAAGTACCTCCATAACTCATGAGTGGTAAGGTCAGCCCAGTTACAGGAACTAAATGCACGGATACTGCCATATTGGCTAGAGCTTGCATCAATATTAATGTTCCTAATCCAAAGACTAACATAGCTCCAAATGCTTTAGGACTTTTAGTAATGAGTCTTACACATCTAAAGAATAATAAGATATATAAACCCATAATCAATAAGCCTCCTAATAAACCGTATTCTTCTATGATGATGGCAAAGATAAAATCAGAATATGCAGCAGGTAAAGAGTTCTTTTGAATACTTTCTCCAGGTCCATTACCAAAGAAGCCACCTCTTGCCATGGCTATTTTCGATTGTTGGATTTGTTCGTTTCCTTCCCTATTGTTGATGAAGTCATCAAAACGAGATACCCAAGTATCTAATCGGATAATATCTGGAAAAAATTCTGCTAATAATATCAACATTGCAAAAAGAGTAACACCCAACATGATGAGTAACCAAATGTACTTCAAGGAAACCCTACCTACAAACATCATCAACATAGTCGTAAAGAAAAGAAGTAAAGCAGTAGATAAATCAGCAGGAGCTATCAGTCCACAAACGATTAATATGGGAACAATTATCGGTAAAAATGCCGATTGAAAGTCCTTGATATAATCCTGTTTAGCAGATAATGCTCTAGCAACAAAGATGATTAAAACTACTTTTGCTAAATCTGATGTTTGGAATGTTTGATTAATTAATGGTATTTGAATCCATCTTCTTGCATTATTAATATCTGCTCCTGCTGCTAATGTGTATATCAAAAGTGGTACACAAATCAGCATGAGATATGGAGCAAATTTAGAATAATTCATATAATGGGTGAGGTAACATATATAAGTTATGAATAAACCACCTCCAATAAATACAAGGTGTCTTATCAGATAACCTTCTGTTCCCCAGCCCTTAGAAATAGATAATACCCCTGTTGAACTGTAAACAGCCAACAAGGAAACTACTGCTAATATGAATACAATCATCCATATTACGCGGTCACCTCTCAATTCGGCTAATATTCTTGTTCCAAAAGTATTATTCATATTTTAATAGTTTCTTTTAATTTTAAAACAGCGTCTCTAAATAAATCTCCTCTGTGTTCGTAGTTGTTGAATAAATCGAAACTAGCACAAGCAGGGGAGAGTAGGACTACGTCGCCATTTTCTGCATAAATATTGGCTCTTTTTATAGCCTCCTCTGCACTTTTTGTTTCTTCTATAATTTTAATAAAAGGAGAAAAATGTTCTAGTAATTTAGAATTATCTATACCCAAGCAAATCAATGCTTTTACTTTTTCTTTTACGAATTCATCTATTGCAGAATAATCATTCCCTTTATCTGTTCCACCAGCTATCCAAATAATTGATTGAGTTTGTGCTTTTAAGGCATAGTAAGTAGAATCTACATTTGTCGCTTTACTGTCGTTGATGTAATCTACTCCATTGATATTAGCAACCCATTCTAATCTGTGAGGAGCATTTTTAAAACGCTTTAATGCTTCTTGAATTTTTTCTTGTTCGATTCCAAGGGACATTGCTACTTGAATAGCACATGAAGCATTGAAAAAATTGTGACC
>JAHDBK010000095.1 GCA_020630455.1 Saprospiraceae bacterium | reverse complement strand
AAAAAATCCGTTTTTGAATATTGTAAGATTAATTATAATTGTAAAATAATTATTTTATAATAAAATTGGGCTAAATAATGAATATCTATTAAAATTCCATTCGTAATCTTAAATTAATTCTACGAGAAGTGAGGTAATTGGGTACTGCAAAATAAGAACCATACAAGGTTTTTATCCAAGTATTTGATGCTTGGTTGCTTACTTCTAGTAAATTGAAGACTTCTAAACTCAACCAAGTGTTTTTGGTAAAACGCAAAGGATGCTTAGGTCTGTTTTCTTCCCAATCTCTATTCCATAATTTGAAAGAAAAGCCGATATCAACTCTGTGATAAGAAGCAAATCTAAAGCTATTTCTAAATTCTGTATTATTAGCAGGGAAGCCAAATGGCCAACCTGTTCCAACAGTCAAATTCAAATGCATTTTGAAATTTTCATTTTTAGGTAAATGATCTTGAAAAAACATAGAAAGACTCATCAATTGGTCAGTAGGTCTAGCGACATCTTTTACCTCTACAAGTTCCCCGTTTTGATATTGTAAATGTTGTACTTCTACCAACCGCTCTCTTGCTCTTAAAAAAGAAAGATTAATCCAAGATTCCTCTCCTTTAACAAATTCGCCATTCAGACGAAAGTCAATACCTGCTACATAACCACGAGCGTCATTTTCACCTGAATATCGAATACGAACATTATCCAAGTCATAAGATACCAAGTCCCAAAGGTGCTTATAATATGCTTCAGTAATGAATTTAAACGGGGTATTTCCAATTTTAAAATCTAGCGTATATCCAAATAAAGCATGAGCAGATTTTTGAGACAATAAATTAGTATTGACCACACCTTGTAAATTCCTCATTTCTCTATAAAAAGGAGGTTGGTAATACAAACCACCCGCCCAACGCAAAGTCATGTCTTTTTTGGTACGAGGTTCAAAAATAATTTGGGCTCTAGGAGAAACAAAAAACTCATTATTCAAGTCCCAATATGCGGCTCTTACCCCATAAATTATCTTCAAAGACATAGAATCACGCTTAGTTGTCCAAGTGTCTTGAATAAAAGCTCTGAATCGATTAGATTGTATTTGATTTGCTGTTTTTAATGTAGAAAAAAGAAGGACATTTTCATCAGAATAAGGCAAGGAATATCCCGCAGAATCTAATCGCTCCCATTCATTGAGTTTATCATCTATATATTCATTTTGATAGGTCAATCCCCACTGAAAAAAATGGGCGGAATAATCATTATCATTAGAAAAATTAATACTATCTTTTTTAAATTCTACACCACCTGTATAGCTAGCATTGGTTACCCTAGATGTAAGATAATTTCTAACGAATAGATGTTGAGTACCTGTGCCTAATACTGATACGATTTCACCAAAATCATCACTTCCTAAATCGCTATCTATCTGACCAATTAAATAATCGCCAATGATATCTATTCTTTCATTTTCATCTGATTGATAGGAAGATAATAATACCTTCATGTATAAAGGATTTTTGTTATTTTCGGGCACATAAGAAAGAGATACACCGCCCATATAGGTTGTAAAATCATCTACTTCTTGTCCTTCAAAAACAGTAGTCAGTGCTAGAGAAAAATCTATCAAACCAAAGGCTGTAGTTCGAGATTCAGGAACAAAATTATATCGACTTCTATTAAAGTTGGTTAATATTCCCAAATTCCATTCATTCGTCAAATCAAAAGTGAAATAACCTTGGATATCGGAAAAATTAGGCACATATTCTCCTTTGGTATCTAGTGAGCCGAGTACATATCTAGTCGTTTTATATCTAGTACCTACCATATATCTAAAACGACGATAACCTAAGGAATCTTTTTTGAATTTTTTACTTCCTTCTATATGAAAAGAACCTCCGAGTAA
This sequence comes from Saprospiraceae bacterium, assembly GCA_020630455.1. Lineage (GTDB taxonomy): Bacteria > Bacteroidota > Bacteroidia > Chitinophagales > Saprospiraceae > JAHDCE01. Next base: position 8,193 of record JAHDBK010000095.1, on the reverse strand, counting down.
ACTTCCTTCAACAGAAGCTCCAAAATCAGTCGGTCTTTTATAGTGAATATCTAAAACAGAAGACATTTTATCTCCAAAACGAGGGTCAAACCCTCCTGAAGAAAAAGACAAATCCCTAATCAAATCCATATTAGGAAAAGTCAATCCCTCTTGCTGCCCTGCACGAATCAATTGGGGACGATACACCTCAAAATCATTGACATATACTAAGTTTTCATCGTAATTTCCTCCTCTTACCGAATATTGAGAACTCAAAGCTCCTCCTCCTTGACCAGTGGTAACACCTATCCCAATCGCATGTAACATACTTTCAACACTTCCTGTAGAGTTGGGGATTACCCTAAGCGTTTCTGTTCCTTCTTTAATCATTCCTCCTGTTTCTAGTGTGCCATCTGCGGTAATAGTTGCTCCCTCAATAATTTGAGCTTCTTCTTTAAGGTTAATGTCTTGTTTTACGCGTTTTCCTTCTTTAGTCTTTCCGATTCTAACCGTTTGAGTTGTATATCCTGTATAAGAATAAATAACATATACTGTTTCATCTGCGGGAATACTCAATTCATAACGACCATCAATGTCCGTTTGAGTTCCATATATTTCATTATTTTCTACATAAATATTAACACTAATCAAAGCCTCTCCTTTTTCATCTAGTACTTTGCCATATAGCGTTGCAGTTTGTGCATTGATATTTATTATATTAAGTAATAATAGGGAAAAAAGTATGAATAAATTTTTCATGTTTATAATTAAAGTAAACGACTATGCTATTTTTATGTAGCATTTTAAATTTAAAATGAATCGTTTTAGTTTAGAGTATGTTTAAAATTTATTACAATGAGAATCAATAGATTAAAATTTAAACATGCTCTAAGTTTAGTATGAATAGAAATAGTTACTAAAAGAATTCTTCTTCAATACGACAATTACACTCTAAAAGTGTTGAAGTCTAATGATTTTAACTTAGAAATAGTTGCTTTTGGGTTTTCTGATTTAAAAACACTACTACCAGCAACCAAAACATCTGCTCCTGCTTGTAGTATTTTTTCTGCATTTTGTAAGCCAACACCTCCATCTACTTCAATTAAAGTTTTAGTATTATGAATAGTGATGATTTCTTTTAATCTTCTAATCTTAGGAATAGCAGAATAAATGAATTTTTGCCCTCCAAACCCTGGGTTTACAGACATCACACAAACTAAATCTATATCTTCAATAATTGGTTCTAATAAGGAGGCGTCTGTATGAGGATTTAAAGCGACTCCAGCCTTTGCTCCAGTAGCTTTTATTTGTTGTAATGTACGATGAAGGTGCGGACAAGCCTCATAATGAACTGTTATCACATCAGCTCCAGCATCTCTAAATCTTTCTATATACTTTTCTGGCTGAACTATCATAAGATGAACATCTAATGGTTTTTCAGCTAGGGACTTCATTACTTTAATAATATCCATTCCAAATGAAATATTAGGCACAAAAGAGCCATCCATTACATCAACATGAAACCAATCGGCCTCACTTTCATTTACCATTTTAAAGTCAGCGGCTAAATGAGAAAAATTAGCAGCTAAAACAGAAGGAGCTATCATATGTTTTTTCATATTACAAATGTATATATTATTTTTTAAAAGACCTATTCATTAGATGTTATAGCGAAAAGTTTTTTATGAAAGGTGAATTATATTATTTTATTAAAGAAATCAATTGAGTTTTTATAAAAACAATTTGCAATAAAATCTATCAAAAAAGGATAATTAAATTTAAATGTCATATATTTGTATGTATTAACAAATTACACCAATATAAAAAACTACTTTTTCAACAATTTATGTAATGTGTCTTAACCACACTAAGCAAAAGCTTAAAGTTGGCAATTTTTTTGCTATGATGAATATAATACTTGAAACTAAAACAAAACTATTTATTTTAATAGAGTAGATAAGTATTAATTGTTGAGATAATGAGAACAGCTATAAAATTTGCAATAATTAACTTTTTAATTATTATATGTTCGTATTCATATAGTAAGGCCAATCATTTTGCCTCACCCAAAGACGTTTCAATAACAACACAAGTTAGTGGAAAATTTTTAAATGCTACTCCACATTCAAAAGCAACTTTAAGTTATATCAAAAATAGAATTACACAAGAAACTCAAGAATTTGATTTAACGCTTGGCTCTGATAACCATTACCATTTAAGATTTCCCTTATCTGAACCGTCTATTGTTCAAATTGAATACAATAATAACAAAATTTCTTTATTTATTCAACCAGGGGATGATGTTAAGATGAATTTTGATGTTCATTCTTCTAAGCCTAGTTTTTATGGTAAAGGGAATCAAAACAATACCTTTTTATTCCAATTTTATGAACAATTTAAAACCTATACAAATGAATATATTTTAAAAGAATGGGGGAACTTTGATGCATTAAATTTCAAAATTAATCTTGATGATTTACATCAAAGAAAATGGGATTTTTATCATGATTATAATGATTTAAAAAAAGAAGAATTATCAAGACATTTTAAAGATTTTCTTTTTGCTGATATTGAATATCAATGGGCGTATTTATTATTGAGATATGCTTATGAAAGAGAAGAATTAAACATCGAAGCGAGTGAGTATTTTGATTTTTTGCAAAAAATCAAAATTAATAATGATAGGGCTTTAGTGAATGATAGCTATATAAAATTTATAGATATTTTATCTAAAATTACTGAAGCGTCTTTGTATAAAGGAATTAATGAAATGTGTCAAGAGCAATATTTTGAAGTACATGTTCCCAAGACTGCTTTAAAAGAAGATAAAGACGCGGCATCAACAGATAAAGTATTTTGCTTTAAAAATGAAAAACTTAGATACCTTAACGAACAAAGCGAAAAAACAAAAATGCTTATTGGAGATTCTAATATCATAGGTTTTTGGTATAAAGTAAGAAGCAATGATGGTGTAGAAGGTTGGATTTTTAGTAGTAATGGTCGCTTATTTAATACGCTTGTAGAAACTAAAACAAAACACCAAGAAGTGTCTTCTATTCAAGAAGTAAAAAAGAGAGTTGCGGTAGCCAAAGTGGATAATTTAAAAATTCGTAATAGTCCAGATGATTCTAAATCAGATGTTGCCGTTTCTGAAAAAAGTGTAATGGATTATTTGGGTTATCAATCTGCAAAAAAATATACTTTTACAATCAGAGGTGTTGAAAAGAATGACTTTTTCTATAAAATAGTTACTTCTACAGGTAAAATAGGATGGGTCTTTGGAGGGGGAATCGAACTAAAAGATACACTTGTAGTAACCACAGTAAAAAAGTTAGTTCCCGTAACTGTTGAAGAACCAGTAGATCAAAAAGAAGGAGCTATATTAGTTGGTAAGGCAAAATATTATCAAGGAGCATTAAAAATTTATGATAAAATTTTAGTTGAAAATCCATTTGAAATTGAAAAAGAAGTCAATAATTTTCTAGACAATAATCCATATCCAGATATTAATAACTCTATTAGAACCGTTTTTAATAAATCCCTAAGGGAAGAAATTGATAAAAATGGAAGAGATTATTTTATCCCTGCTCCAGAAACTGAAAAACCAGAAGAAAAAATCGAATTACTAGAAGAAGATAGTAATGTTTCTTTTTATAATATGAGTGAAAGTAATCCTTCTGCTGGAAAACTTGACCCAAATTTAGAAGCAGAATTAGACCTCATGTCTCAAGGTTATACTCCTGACGAAGCAAAAGCCATTGTAGCAGAAAAAAATCGTTTAAAAGAAGACAAAGAAAAAACGGTTCAAAGTGAAGTCAAACAATCTTTAAGCGATTCTGAATTACTCAAAACAATAAATCTTGACCCTATTGAAAGAGAACACTTTTCTGTTTCAGTAAATGGAAAAATTATAGCATACAACCAAAAAGACGCTAAAGTTATTGTATATCCTGACCCTGTGACAATGAATGAAGTGGTGTATAATTTATATATCAAACCAGATGGTAGTTTTACTTCCAAATTCAGTATTTATGAGCCAACTATAGGTAAATTTGTTTATGGTGCTAGAGAAATAGAAATTTATTTAGAACCTAGTGATAATTTAACGATTAACTTTAATGCTACGGACTTTAAAAATTCTATCAAATTCACAGGCAAAGGTTCTAAACATAATCAGTTTATCCAAAAGCTAAGAAAAAGTTTCAAAAACGAAGATATTGAAATTAAAGGTAAGATTTATACGGCTAGTGCTGAAGCATTCAAAAAGTACATGGACAAGATTTATAAAACAAAAATAAATTTTTATAACAATAGTGAAATTGGAGGATTTTCGGATGCTTTTAAAAAATTTATTCAAGCAGATATTACTTATTCATACGCATATATGTTAACTAATTATCGTTATGAAAATCCTTTGCAATATGGCAATAGTAAACCGATTGAAATTAAAAATCCGAACTATTACAATTATTTAGAAGAAATCGATATTGTTCAAGATAATGCGTTTCCTAATCAAAATTATGTTTATTTCTTAGATGTGTATTTAGATGATAGATGGGTAGAAGCTGAAAATAAAGCATATAACAAAGTAGAATTAGCCGAAAAATATTTAGAAGGAAAGGCTCTTTATTTTTATCAAGCAAAAACCCTAAGCCTTGAAATTAGAAATGGTAATCTAGCCAAATTTTTATTTGATGTCAAACTGTTTATGGACTCTTGTCCTCATCCAGAATATAAGGAATCGGTCAAGGAAGCAATTAGAGAATCTGGTACTCTTTTAGTAGGAATGGATGCCCCTAATTTTAAACTTGTAGATGTATTGGGTAGAGAAGTTACACTAGATGATTTTAAAGATAAAGTGATTTATCTCGATTTTTGGGCAACTTGGTGTAATTCCTGCATTTATAAAATGAAAAATTCTAATAATTTTAGAAAACAATTTTTAGGTAAAGATGTGGTATTTGTATACATTTCTATTGACCATACGGAAAGGGAATGGAAAAACTATGTAAGTACAAATCGATTAATTCATACCCACTTATATACTTCAGAAGGACTTAATTCCGAAGTGTGTAAAAATTATGGCGTTAAAAAAATACCTTCTGTTTTTATTATTGATAAAAAAGGTAAAATTGCACTCAGTATTAATGATTCCAAAAATCACAATACAAACATGACTGAAACTATTTTCAAATTATTAGAAGAATAAATTTATTCAATTTATATACAAAATAAGGAATAATAAAGAAAACTCTTTATTATTCCTTATTTATTATTTTAATAATTATTATTAATAAAAAAATGATAAAATTCATGATTAATAATTACACATTAATCATAATGAATTCTTTATATTTGCGTGCAATTTAAAAATAAAGATTGCAAACATGCCAAAAGATACATCAATCAAATCTGTCTTAATCATTGGTAGTGGCCCTATTATCATTGGACAGGCTTGCGAATTCGACTATTCTGGCTCTCAAGCATCTCGCTCACTAAGAGAAGAAGGAATAGAAGTTACATTAATCAATTCAAATCCAGCAACTATTATGACCGACCCGGTCACTGCTGACCACGTTTACCTGTTACCGCTTACTGTAGAAAGTATTATTCAGGTACTAGAGGAACGCCAAATAGATGCAGTTCTTCCTACTATGGGAGGACAAACAGCCCTCAATTTAGCTATAGAAGCAGGTAAAAGAGGCGTTTGGGAAAAATATGATATTAAACTGATTGGTGTAGATTTAGATGCTATTGAATTAGCTGAAAATAGAGAGGCTTTCAAAGAGCACGTTGTCAGCTTAGGCATGAAAGTAGCTCATTCTAGAATTGCCAATTCCTTTTTAGAGGGAATGGAAGCTGCTCAAGAAATTGGCTTTCCTTTAGTAATCCGCCCTTCTTATACATTAGGCGGAACGGGTGGAGGTTTTGTTATGAAGGAAGAAGAATTTTCAGCCGCTTTAAGAAGAGGTTTAGAAGCTTCTCCTACTCATGAAGTACTTGTAGAACAAGCCGTACTAGGATGGAAAGAGTACGAATTGGAATTATTAAGAGATGCTGATGATAATGTAGTTATTATTTGTACTGTAGAAAATTTAGACCCAATGGGTGTTCATACAGGGGACAGTATTACTGTTGCTCCTGCTATGACCTTATCGGATACTTGTTATCAACAAATGAGGAACGAAGCCATTGTTATGATGCGTTCTCTAGGGAATTTTGCTGGAGGTTGTAATGTACAATTTGCTCAAAATCCTGAAACTGAAGAACTCATTGCTATCGAAATTAATCCAAGAGTAAGTCGTTCTTCTGCTCTAGCTAGCAAAGCTACAGGTTACCCTATTGCCAAAATTGCTGCTAAATTAGCAATTGGTTATACTTTAGGAGAATTAAAAAACCAAATTACCAAAACGACCTCTGCTTATTTCGAACCAGCATTAGATTATGTAATTGTAAAAATGCCTCGTTGGAATTTTGCTAAGTTTCACGGTTCAGATCATACTTTAGGTTTACAAATGAAATCCGTAGGAGAAGTAATGGCAATTGGTCGTACTTTTATCGAAGCACTTCAAAAAGCTTGTCAATCCCAAGAAAATAATAGAATGGGATTAGGTGCAGATAAAAAAGAATGGATTAAAACAGAAGATATTCTCAAAAGATTAGAAAAGCCAAGTGATGATAGAATTTATCGCTTAAAAGATGCCCTTAGATTAGGTGTTCCTAAAAATACCATACAAAAACTAACAGGCATTGATATGTGGTATATCAAACAAATCGAACAATTGGTTAAGGCAGAACAAGAATTAATGCGATATAATGTAGCAGATGATTTGTCTGAAGACTTCCTAAGGCAACTTAAAACAATGGGGTATTCTGATGCTCAAATTGCTTGGGTCATGCGTATCGAAGAAGAGCATGTTACGAAGAGAAGAAAAGAACTTAATATCAGACGTACATACAAAATGGTGGATACTTGTGCAGCTGAATTTGAAGCACAAACGCCTTATTTCTATTCTACTTTTGATACAGAAAATGAAAGTATTGTTACAGATAAAAAGAAAATTATTGTCTTAGGTTCTGGTCCGAATAGAATCGGTCAAGGAATAGAATTTGATTATTGTTGTGTACATGGTATATTGGCGATTAAAGAAGCAGGTTACGAAGCTATTATGGTCAATTGTAATCCTGAAACAGTATCTACTGATTTTGATATTGCTGACAAATTATATTTCGAACCTGTATTTTGGGAGCACATCGAAGAAATTATCGAATTAGAAAAACCAGAAGGTGTTATCGTTCAGTTAGGAGGACAAACGGCTTTAAAATTAGCTGAAAAGTTCCATAAAAAAGGCATCAAAATTATTGGTACTTCTTTCAAACACATGGATATTGCTGAAGATAGAGGTGTTTTTTCTGATTTATTGAAAACCTTAGATATTCCTTATCCAAAATATGGTTCTGCTCAAAATGCTGATGAAGCCTTAGAAATTGCCAATAGAGTCACTTATCCTGTATTAGTAAGACCTTCTTATGTATTGGGTGGTCAAAGGATGAGAATTGTAATCAATAATGATGAATTAGAGAAACAAGTTTTAAGCATTATTAAACATATTCCTAATAATAAAATTCTTATTGATCAATTTTTAGAAAGAGCTAAAGAAGCTGAAATCGATGCTATTTGTGATGGAGATGATGTACACATTATGGGTATAATGGAACATGTAGAACCTGCGGGTATTCACTCTGGAGATAGTTCTGCTTTATTGCCTACTTACTCTCTTTCTGACCAAGTGATTGAAACGATGAAAGAATATACTAGACGTATTGCATTTGCTTTACAAATAAAAGGACTCATCAATATTCAATTTGCTATTAAAGATGAGCAGGTATATGTAATTGAAGCTAATCCAAGAGCCTCTAGAACGACTCCATTTATTGCTAAGGCTTATAAAGTACCTTATTTGAATATTGCTACTCATGTTATGTTGGGTAATAAAAAAATAAAAGATTTTAAAATTGATAAAAAACTAAATGGTTATGCCATTAAAGTACCTGTATTTTCATTCAATAAATTCCCTAATGTTGATAAACAATTAGGACCTGAAATGAAATCTACAGGAGAAGCAATTCGATTTATTGATGATTTAACAGATCCTTTCTTTAGAGAATTAGAAAGAAATCGATATATGTATTTGTATAGATAAATATAATAAA
>JAHDBK010000094.1 GCA_020630455.1 Saprospiraceae bacterium | reverse complement strand
CCTCATGAAATTAATAAGAAAAGAATTCGAGAAATAAGTGATAAATTTAAGGGAGAAACTCAGTTGTATTCTGGAACTATTGATGAGAAAAAAAATATCTTAATAATAGATAATATGGGTAATTTATCTAAAATTTATAAATATGCACAAATTGCTTATGTTGGTGGTGGTTTTGGAAAAGGAATACACAATGTATTAGAGCCTGCTATTTATAAAATACCTGTGATTTTTGGAAAGAATTACCATAAATTTCCTGAAGCAGTTGGTTTGATTGATGCAGGTGGAGCAGTGTCAATAGATTCCTATTCAATGTTTGATAAGGTACTCAATGATTTCATTAATAATGAAAAACACAGAAAAAAAGCAGGCGAAATTGCCCAAGAATATTGTAAATCTTTAAGTGGTGCGACAGATATTATTTATGAAGAAATTTTTAGAACTTAGGACAAATAACTTTTATTCTACTTTTTTCTTTATGAATATATGCGAAAGATAATTCAAAAGCACCTCTACCATTATTTGCAGCTGTAATAGACGAAATACTGAAATCATAACTTAGTCCAACTAAAATTCTTTCAATTTCAAGCATTGATGTTACAACGAGTGCTTCAGGAACAATAGGACTGTTTATTGTTTTAGTCAATCTTATCCATGCACCGCCTCTTAGTGCTAGTTCATTTTTATCATTATTAGAATAACGAATATTAGAACCTAGTAAAGTTTCAAACGAAGGACCTTGACTAGCTACCCATAGAGCAGGCAACATACTAAAGTTATAATTAAAATCAAATTCGCCTCCTACTTGACCTAAAATTTTAGAATATAAAGTTTCATAACTACCATCCAGAAAAGCGACATTAGGTTGGGTTATATGATGAAGCGATATACCTGCATACATGCTTTTTTTATTTTCATCAAAAACAGCAAACCATGCTAATCCAGCATTAAAGTCAGTATAATTGAGACTGCTTTCTCCAAAACTCTCTCCTGTTGGACTATTGGGGTCAAAAATTTCATTAGTATTATCAAATTGATTACTAAAACTTAAATTACTCCAATTGATTCCATGTTGTCCAATACCTCCTTGGAATCCAACGGTAATATAATGATAATCTGAGCGATATTTACCTCCTACAAGCTGCTTTAAAAAAGAAGCAGAAAGATGTGCTTTTGTTTGATTGAATTGACTATCTCCTGCATCATCTCTAAGAAGGTTTACTGCAAAAGCAAAGTAATCATTTCTCACGGTTTTAAATCTTAAATCGAAACTAGCAGCATAAGTATGGTACGCACTATTTCCAATTATACTAGACCATTGGTTTCGATAATGAGCCATGAATCTAAATTGACCAGGAAAAATTCCTACAAAACCTGGGTTATTATGAACTTGTGCCATATAAAATTGAGAAAAACGGGCGTCTTGAGCTTGTGTTTTATTTATATTTAGTAATTGTATAACAATGACTAATATGATGATATTTATAAATTTAATATTCATTTTTTTATTGTATAATATTAATATAAAGATAATTAAAAAATATTACTTTATCTAATTAATGTACTATTGCCACTAAAGGCATCTTTCCTTCCATCTAAGTATTCAACTTCTACATACCAAACAAAAACGGCTGGATTCAAGGTAGCTCCTTTAAATGTACCATTCCAAATAACATTTGGGTCTGTTGAATTTATATCGTAGTTTTCTGCTTTGAAAACTAATTCTCCCCACCTGTCATAAACTCTAAAACTTAAAACTTTAGTACCGCTTGTACCATGAACCATTAAATGATCATTCATTTCATCGTTATTAGGTGTAAATGCAGAAGGAACGAATACATTCCTATTTCTATTTATTGTAATATCAATATAATCTTCTGCTGTACATCCGTTTTCATCTACAATGCTTACTTGATATTGATTGTGTTCAAAATCATAAGCCCATGTATTGATACAAGTATCACAACTTAAATTATAATCATTCAGTCCTTCCCAAAGGATTTCTATATCTCCAATATTATTAAAATATTCAATAATTAATTCGATAGAATCTCCTAGGTTAATATTTATTTCGCTTGTATCAGGGATGATATTTACCATTAACTCATCAGGTTCATTTATTGTTATATTATTAATAGAAGTAGAACATCCATTACTGTCATAAATGAATACGGTATATGTACCTGGATATAGGCCATTAAAATAATTATTAGTATTAACATTAATAGAATCCAAACTGTAATAATAAGGATATGTGCCTCCAGAAATATTAACAAGTATATCGCCATTTCTATCACCATAACATGTAACATCATTTGAGATATAATCTGCTAGGATTTCATCAGGTTGATTTATAGTATAAGATGCTGATGTAGAACATCCATTGGCATCAGTTACTGTTAAAGTGTATGTACCTACACCAGTAGTTATTGAATTTTCTACAGAACCATTTGACCAAGAATATGAAATGGGAGCAGTTCCTCCAGTAATAAAAGAGTTAATTATTCCATCTGTTAAGTCAAAACAACTTGCATCATTACCAGAAAGATTGAGGTTTAAAGGGCTAGTTTGAGGTACGAAATAACTTTCAGACATGGTACATCCATTACTATCTGTAACAGTTACGGTATAAAAACCAGCACTCAAACTATTGGCAGTACTTCCTGTTTGAAAATCAGACCAGATATAATTATATGGAGGTGTACCATTAGTACTATTTACAGTAATACTTCCATTATTACCAGAGTTACAAGAAACCGAGGTAATATTTAAGGTATCTAAAATGATAGGATTATTATTAGGAATGGTAATATTATTTTCATAGGTACAACCTAAATTATCTATAATAGTTACTTGATAATTGACTCCTGCTGATAAACCTGTTGCCTGATATCCTGTTTGTTGAGGTGAAGTATTCCAAAAAATACTATAATCATCAAAGTTAGTATTGCCATTAATATCAGTAAAATATGCAATCCCATCATTTCCATCATAACAAGATGTAGCTTGTGCTTCTAAAGTAGATGTTCCTTCAGGGGCTTCAATTATTTCAGATTGTTCTGTACTACTACAACCATTATTATCAGTTACAGTTACTGTATAAATTCCTGGAGCTAAATCTGTAATAATATTATTTGTTGAATTATTAGACCAGTTGAAAGAATAAGGAGCAGTACCTCCATTACCTGTAGCGGAAGCAACGCCACTATAGGAAGAATAACAAATATTCATATCATCTGATATTAAAATATCAACAGGGAATAAAGGACCTTCTACATCAATACTAGAGGTACTTGTACAGCCTTGTTCATCTGAAACCGTTATAGTATAAGTTCCTGTAGCTAAATCTGAAATATTATTTGTTGTTTCATTATTTGACCATATAATAGATAACTGACCTGAACCGCCACTGATTGTTGAACTGATAGTTCCATTGGTATCTCCAAAACATAAATTATGAGTCGCAGATAAAGAAATTATTATTGGATTTGGAACACCAATAGTGATGCTTTGACTAGCTGTACAATTATTATTATCTGTAACAATTACAGTGTAGGACCCTAAGGCAATATTATTAATAGTTTGGGTAGTTAGATTATTAGACCAGAAGTATGTATATGGAGGTGTTCCTCCCATCACATTAACAGTAGCACTCCCATCTGTCCCTCCACTACATAGGACATCATCACTTGTAATGTTTAAAGAAATTTGACTTGGTTCATTAATATAAACACTATCTATTGCAAAACAGTTATTTTGATCAGTAATGGTTACATAATGCCAACCCAAACTAAGATTATTAGCAAAAGTTCCAATTTGGTTATTAGACCAATTATAAAAAAGATTACCTGTTCCTCCACTAGCTTGTACCGTTCCTGTTCCATCTGTAATGCCAAAGCAAGTTATATCTGTAGAAGTAGTCGAACTTATAATAGGATTCGGAGTGCCTACAGTGGCTGATGCAGTTGTTGTGCAATTTAAATTATCCGTTATTGTAACTATATAAGTATTAGTGGATAAACCAATTGCTGTTTGAGTAGTTTGATTATTTGTATCATTCCATAAATAAGTGAATGGCGGAGTCCCTCCATTTGCAAATACTGTGGCTGTTCCATCCGTAGTGCCATTACATGTCGCATCGGTAGTAGTTGTGAACGCAGTTATTTCACTATTTTGACCAACTTCAATACTTCCAGTAGCAGTACACCCCAAATCATCTGTTACAGTAACAGTATAAAAACCTATATTTAAATTACTAGCTGTACTTGTTGTTTGATTATTAGACCATAAATAATCATAAGGGGCTGTTCCTCCACTAGTATTTACACTTGTGGTTCCATCATTTCCTCCAAAGCAGGATACTACTGTATTAGATAAAATAACATCAACTGGAGTTGCTTGTAATAATTCAATTGAAGTTGTTGAAGAACAGTTATTATTGTCAGTTACAGTTACAGTGTAAATGCCTGAAGTGAGTCCATTTATTGATTGAGAAGTTTCATTATTATTAGACCATAAATATGTATAAGGTTGATTACCTCCACTAACGATTACTTGACTTGTGCCATCATTTCCATTAAAACAACTAATATCTGTACCTGTTATGTTGAGAATTATTGGGTTTGGAGTAGTCACTTCAGCACTATCGACTACCATACAACCATTATTATCAGTAACACTAACATAGTGCCATCCGTCAATCAGATTGGTTGCTGTTTGAGTGGTTTGATTATTTGACCAAAGATAAGTGTAAGGACTTGTTCCACCATTAGCATTAATTGTTGCTGTCCCATCAGTAGACCCACTGCAAGAAGCTGGTGTAGTTGTTGATGAAGTAGTTATAGAATTTGGAGCATCAACAGAAGCCGTCGTTGTAAAAGTACAGTTTAAATTATCAGTAATGGTTACGATATAAATCCCAACATCTAGGTTTATCGCGGTATTTGTTGTTTGATTATTAATATCATTCCACAAATAAGTATAAGGAGCAGTTCCACCACTAGCAGAAACGGAGGCTGTTCCATCAGCAATACCATTACAGGTAGCATTTGTAGAAGATGTAGATGCTGATATATTTGTATTTTGTACTATTTCAATACTGGCAGTAGATGAGCAATTTTGACCATCAGAGACGGTTACCGTATATAATCCTATTTCTAAATTTGTAGCTGTTTGAGTAGTTTGATTAGTAAGGTCACTCCATAAATAGGTATAATTTCCATCTCCTCCTGTTACACTTGTACTTGCAGTTCCATCATTTCCTCCAAAACACGAAACAACTGTTGGAGTGATTTGAATGTTTAAAGCTGAAGGTTCATTAATTTGGATGCTTTCAGTTGCTGTACAATTATTTCCATCTGTTACAGTTACTGTATATATATTAGCAATTAGAGTATTAATAAAGGATGTTGTTTCAGAATTTGACCATAAATAAGTAAATGTATTATTTCCCCCACTTGCAGAAATATTAGCAGTACCATCATTTCCATTATTACAAGAAGCATCCGTGCCTGAAATTGTCAAAATAATTGGATTAGGTGTAGTAACTTCAACACTATCAATTACAAAACAACCATTATCATCTGTAACCGTTATATAATGCCAACCATCTATTAAATTTGAAGCAGTTGGGTTTGTTTCACTATTTGACCAAAGGTAATCATAAGGTGAAGTTCCACCATTCACTGTTACAGTAGCAGTGCCATCGCTATTTCCACTACAACTCGCTGGAGTAGAAGAAGTTGATGTAATAATGGCAGAAGGAGTTGATACTGTTGCACTAGTAGTAGCACTACAGCCATTATTATCTGTTACAGTCACAGTATATGTGCCAGTATTTAGATTAGAGGCAGTTGATGTAGTTTGATTATTAGGGTCATTCCATAAATAAGTATATGTTCCAGAACCGCCACTTGCATTGACTGTTGTGCTTCCATCTTCTATTCCGTCACAAGTAGCACCTGAAGAAGAAGTACTTAAACTAATAGCAGTATCTTCACTTATTGTTGCTGAATGTGTTATCGTACATAAATTGGCATCTGTTATTGTAACAATATATGTATTTGCAGAAATATTATCAACAATTGAATCTGTATCCATAAGTCCATTATTCCAAGAATAAGAATAAGGATAACTGCCCCCACTAACAGTCAATTCTATGTTTCCATCGTTGAATCCATTACAAGAAATATTATTTATATTAGAAGAAGAAGATAAAGAAGTAGGTTGATTGATAGTTGCAGTTAACGTTGTAGTACATAAATCATCATTTACAACTATAGTATATGTTCCAGCAATTAGATTTGAAAAAGTTCCTGTATTATTTATATTTCCATTATTTAAATCAAAATTAATAGTTCCAGTTCCATTAGCTATTATACTAATTTCACCATCATTACCATTAAAACAAGAAACATCATTAACATTATCAAGATTTGCAGTTAAGGAGCAATTGGTTGTAGTACAATCAATACTACTAATTAATCCAACTCCACAATCTTGACTTATTGCTTGCACCTCAACAGTAACAGTTTGATTTAAGGAAAGCCCGTTTACTGTATGACTATTTGGATCAGAACTTGGTATCCACCCCGTACCATCGATATTTACTTGATAACTAGTTGCACCTACAACATCTTGCCAATTGACAGTAATAGAATTAGAAGTGGAAGTTCCACAACTTAAAGTTGGTGCTGGAAGTTGGTCTATAACTGTTACGTCAACAGTTTCTGAAACACTACAACCATAAGAATCAGTAATTACCACCGTATATGTAGTACTTGTAGAAGGATAAACATCTGGATTAGGACAATCATTACAAGAGATATCGACATTTGGTGTCCATTCATAATTGAGATAATAAGCATTATTAAAAGTAATGCTCCAATCATGAATAGTAGTAGTCCAGCCAGCAGCTACATCATAAAAAATTATTTTCCATTCTCCATTAACAGGACCTCCATATAAATCACTCCATACACCTTCTGGTTGCCAATTTCCTGTAAATGGAATGGCTGAAGGAGGTGCTTGATTACTTCCCCCAGGGTCATAATTAATATCTGTTGATGCTGTTTCAGTAAAACAAGTGCCAAAATAACCTGCACCTCCAGCAAAGCCACCATTTCCACTTGTGAGTTCAACAATTTGTCCTCCTGGAGATACAAGATAAGCTGTAAGATGAGTGGTGAAATTTATACTTGCATTAAAACAAATAGAATTGATAACTCCTGGTGCCAATGTTGTAAATGGAACTCCAGATACATTTATGCTATATTGATAATCAACATTTGGAAAAAGTTGCTCTTCTATTGTCGAAGTATAAGATATAGGAGGAGGTATGACTATAGGAATATTGGCATCATAACTAACTATTTCTCCAGCACAAATTGATGTGTCATTTAGAATGGGGTCGATTAATTGATTATCAGATATTTTTAAGTTTAATGTATCAAAAAAACAAACATCTGTTTGAACAATTATTTCTATATTTTCAATGGCTTCAATTGCATTGTCTTCAAATGCTGAAATCAATATTCCAATTGAATCACCACCTGCAGGGATGGTCAAATTTGTAGGAATGGTAGTATAATCTACTCCATTTGTCGCAGTTCCACCAATAGTGTAATTGATTGGATAATCATTTGGAGTTGGATTTGGTAAAACAAATGAAAGTAATGCATCAGAACATCCTTCTGAAATAGTACCATCAATACTAAAAGTAACCGCTTCTACATTTAATGAACCTGTTCCAAATGATTTTGCTTCTAGAAATACTCCTGAGTCATAGATATGGTCATTTGCATCACCTATTGCTAGTTTAATTTTATATTGTTGGCAAGGTATTACCACAGCAGTTGCTACGAAAACTTTAGTATAACCATCATATTCAACACTAACATTACCATTGTTAGAAACATAATATTGCATTGTAGCTGGGTCAGGAACGCATAGTGGGTCATCATTCACATTGTCAATAGTAACTGGAAAATTAGTGCCAGGGATTAAAGCAATATTTTCAGAGTTATTAGAATAAGGTCCATTAATACCTGGACCTGATAAAAAGAAACCAAAAGCATCATTAAAGGAACAAACCCATTCTGGATATTCCTCTGAACCAAATACATAGCTAAACCTTAATGTATCTGCTAATGGTATAAAGTCAATTTCGTAAATAGCAGCATCATTAATACTATTGGCTGAAGGAGCAATATCTAATAAATCTTGATCTCCTAGTCCCGTATTATCAAAGCCTACAGCTCCTCCAGTAGTCCCACAAGAATTAGTATCTTCACAATTGGCAGGACCATTAGCCAAATTAGCTTGACCAGAAGTCATTACAATTCCTCTTTCAATTCCAATGTCACCACTAGCATTAAAAAAATAC
Organism: Saprospiraceae bacterium; assembly: GCA_020630455.1. Classification (GTDB taxonomy): domain Bacteria; phylum Bacteroidota; class Bacteroidia; order Chitinophagales; family Saprospiraceae; genus JAHDCE01. The sequence continues at coordinate 1,711 of JAHDBK010000094.1, read as the reverse complement.
CCTACTGCTTCTGGGTCTCCTGTATAAGTAACGTTAAGTACTTCAACTCCATCATCAATAAATATATCTGTAATGAGAGACTCAGGAGTATAAGGATTAAAATTACCAGGAGTAATTTCCATCTGAGCCGAAAGTAAAGTAAAATTAATAATTAAAATTAAGGACAACAGTGTTTTAATCACTATGCTATTATTCATTGTTCTTTTTTTATTAAAAAAATAGAGGTCTTATACAGCACAATTAAAATGTAAAATTAAATATATTATTTCTAATAATATAAACTTCGTCCTTTTTGATATGATTTTACAAAGCAAAAATAATACTAAAATTTCATATATATTGATTTTGTGTTAAATTTATATCGCTTTTGTTTACATTAATTTCATTTTGGCAAATATTTATTCATAAAATTGAAAAAAATCAAAATTATTTAAATAATTTTTTAACAAAGTCACATTTAAAAAATAATTATTTTTACTTTTACACTAAGTTTCGTTTAAAATTTAAAATAAGTATAAGCTTTATGAAAAAAATTGCAATCAATGGTTTTGGTAGAATCGGTCGTCTTACTTTAAGGAATTTGTTAGAAAATGATAAAGTGGAGGTAGTTGCCATAAATGATTTAACAGATAATGCGACTTTAGCTCATCTATTCAAATATGATACCGCTCATGGTGTTTTTAATGGTACAGTTTCTCACACTGATGATTCTATAACAATAAACGGAAAAGAAATAAAAGCTCTTTCTCAAAGAAATCCAGCGGAATTACCATGGAAAGAATTAGGAGTACATACTGTTTTGGAATGTACTGGTGTGTTTAGAACAAGAGAAAAAGCCTCTTTACACAAACAAGCTGGAGCTAAAAATGTAATTTTATCAGCTCCCGCCAAAGGTGATGGTTTTGAGACTATAGTTTTAGGAGTAAATGAAGAATTAATCACTACTCAAAAAGATTATTTTTCCAATGCATCTTGTACGACTAATTGTTTAGCTCCTGTAGTGAAAGTACTAGAAGATAATTTTGGAATAGTTCAAGGAAATTTAACTACTATTCATGCTTTTACAGCAGATCAAAGAATTCAAGATGCTCCTCATAGTGATTTAAGAAGAGCTAGAGCTGCTTCTCTAAATATTGTACCGACATCAACGGGTGCTGCAGATGCTTTAGGTAAAGTTTTACCCAATTCTAAAGGAAAGTTATTTGCTTCTGCTGTTAGAGTTCCTGTAATTACAGGTTCGATGATAGAATTGACGGTATTAGTAGAAAAAGAAATCACTAAAGAAAGTGTCAATAAAGTTTTTGAAAAAGCAGCTAATACCTTTTTAAAAGGAGTTTTAGAATATGTTGACGCACCAATAGTTTCTGCTGATATAATTGGTAATCCTCACTCTTCAATTTTTGATTGCCAACTCACTCAAGTATCAGGTAAATTATTGAAAGTAGTCAGCTGGTATGATAATGAGGCAGGATATTCTGCAAGATTAGCTGACTTGGCTACAAGAGTTTAATATGTAAATTATTAATAGTAATAAAAATGCTTTATTCAATTTTGAATAAAGCATTTTTTTTATTTCTGTTACAGTGTATTTATGTTTAAATTAAAAATAAACTCTTCTTTAGAATATCAAAATAGCTATGTATCTTTATATTTATTTATTGTATAAAATTATTAATGAAGCCATTAGCAGAAAGACTTAGACCTCAACATC
>JAHDBK010000093.1:2450-10128 GCA_020630455.1 Saprospiraceae bacterium | reverse complement strand
CAGAACAAAAGGCTCTTTCAAAATACAATTTTATTTATGTTACAGTGTACTAAGTAATTTTGTTTTTATAAATATTAATAAAACATTTATAAAAAAAATCAAATAAAGCAGCATTATTAGAATAAAACCCTTAAATTGCAGCTTTAATTGGATTGATATCATTAGTTTTTAAGTGTATATTTGTTTGAGTTGAGTTACGAAAATGCCATAAACTATCTTCTTTCCATCTTTATTTGAGTTTTTTTTATTTATATATATTTTTTTATTTTTTTATTTTTAAATCAATTATGAATATTTTCGTAGCTAAGTTAAATTATGACACTACTGCTGAAACCTTAAAAGCAGCTTTTGAAGCACACGGTGAAGTGAGTGAGTGCAAAATTATTTTCGATAATGAAACCGGTAAATCTAAAGGTTTTGGTTTTGTTCAAATGCCTAATGATGAAGAGGCAACAAATGCAATAAATACACTCAACGGTGCAGAACTAGATGGTCGTGAAATCTTCGCAAAAGAATCCAATCCTGAAGCACAGAAAAAAGAAAAGAGCCAAGGAAGAGACAATCGCAATCGTTACGACAGAAGAGACAACAATCGCAGAAACGATAGAAGAGATAATTATCGTAGAAACGATAATAGAGACAATCGCAATCGTTACGATAGAAGAGATGACAATAGGGATAATCGTTACGATAGAAGGAATAATGGCTATAATGACGATAGAAGACGTTATGATAGAAGAGATGACAATAGGGATAATCGTTACGATAGAAGAGATGATAATAGATATAATCGTGATGATAGAAGGAATAATCGCTATAATGACGATAGAAACAACGATAGAAGACGTTATGATAGTAGGGATAATCGTTATGATAATCGCTATAATGACAACAGAAAACCTTATGACAAGGATAATAGAAGGAAAAGAGATGACGATGATGATGACGGAAGAAGAAATAAAATCGAAAGATATTAGGATTTATTCCTAGTTTTTGATAGGTTTATTATCTAATACCAATCCACATTGAAAAATACACTGTAGTTCTTTTGTAAAGACTTGAAGTATATTTAGTTGTGGTAAAATTGTAATGAATTATCCGATACGGATGCGTATAATAATCTTTTAGATTGACTTATTTATAAATTTATTATTAGATACAAAAAAAAGAGGCATGAAATTAATTCATACCTCTTTTTTTATTCTATAAAAATATTAGACTACCAACGATTATTTCTGTTGTAGTTGTTATTTTTATTAAAAGAATTACGGCTGTTTCTATTATTGTTAGAACGGCTAGGACGATCTTCCGCTACTTTAACTACAATATTTCTTCCATCTAATTCAGAATCATTTAAGGCTTCGATTGCACTCATTGCCTCATCTTGATTGTCCATCTCAACAAATCCAAATCCTTTTGAACGATTACTGAATTTGTCAAAAATGATTTTGCATGATGTTACTTCACCATACTGTTCAAAAACTCTTTGTAAAGTATCAGAATCTGTACTGTAATCGAGTTTTGCTACAAAAATATTCATAATAAAAAATTTAAAAAAAATAAAAAACCTTTTAGATTATAATCTACTAGGCAAGTTTAAGATTATAAATCAAGACCGATAATGAAAAGAGAAATTATTTAATTCGATATGCTAATAAGGAAAGAAAAAATTAAACCTAAAATTGCAGGTCGCGTTTTATAACGGTGCAAAGATAGAACTATTATACCAAAATATCAATAGATTGATAATATTATTATTAGTTTTAATAAACTTTTAGTTATTAGATAACAATAATTATGTACTGATTTAATAGACCTTATTACGAAAAGTTTTTTATGAAAGATAAATTAGTATTTTTAATTATAGTCGAGGCATTACTCGAAAAGCATAGCCTTAGCTATGGTTGAGAGGAATAACGAAGAATATCATTAAAAAGACAATTTAGCTATAATCAATATTTCGTAATAGCGTCTAATGAAATAATAAAGAATTTTCTTTATTATTTGTGTGTAGCTCAAAAGCTTAATATCAAAAGTCTTTTGTTTTTTATATCGTTATTTGTCCATTTCTAGTTTAGCATATACAGCGTAGTCTTCCTCCAATAAATGTGGACCATATAAACCAGCCAAGCAATGCCTAAAAACTTCAATTGGTAAGATTCTAAATCGTATCAAAAAACGAGTAATACGGGGAAATTGATATACTTTTTTGACCCCATCTTTGAATCTATCAAAATTGGATAAAATGTTTTTGGTAAAATCTGTAAAATGTACTTGTTCAAATCCGCTTTCTTTCGCTGCTAAAGTTACATCTTTGAGATATTGCGGTGAGGGAAGAAAAAATCCTTTTGAAAAATAATCAGCGGCTTTAATGTCCCATTCATCAGCTTCTCTTGATTTTTCAGTACCATAACCATCGAAAATAATCATTTTACCATTCTCATTCAACTTATTGATGACCTGTTCAAAAACAAATTGAATATCTTTTGAATGACATAAGGCTTCTATACCAAAAAACAAATCTACTTGCTCTATTGGTATGTTAGTATCAAAATTAGCTTCTACAAATTGAGCGTTTCGGACGCCTTTTTCTTTTGCCCTTTGGCGAGCAATTTTTAAATTAGCAGGAGTCAAGTCCATTCCTACAAATTGACAATCTGGATTTAAACTAGCTAACTCTATAATATTAAAACCTACTCCACAACCCAATTCAACTACCTTTTTATAAAGATTTTTCTTTATTATTTTATCTAAATACAAAACATGATACATCAAACCTTCTTTATGTGAACTCCCATTTTCTAAATCTTTAATAGGAAAATGCATCGCTCCATCAGGAGAATGCATCCGATGATAGAAGCCACGTAGTTTTTTATAATAAGAAGAAATATCTTGAGGCTCAGAAGTGGCTTTATCTAACCAATCTTTACCGAGTATTATTTCTGTATTTTGTATATATTTTTTTAATTCTGATTTATTCATAACAGATGATATGTCTTGAAATGCAAAAATAATAATCTCTTTAGAATATTGATTCTTTAGTCCTATTTTATTGTATCATATACAAAAATTATATATTTCTATTATAAAAAATATTAAAATCCGTTAAAATATTTTCATTATAAGCGTTCATTTACGAACTTCGCTGTCCGTATAGTATTATTAATAATAAATTATTTGATTCTAATGTAATTTATGAGAAAAATCTTCTTATTAATATTAGGAATATCTTGTGTGTTGAATAGCAATGCACAAATTAAAGTTGATGCCTATTTAGATACACTTCAAATCTTAATAGGAGATCAGGTTTTAGTCCATTATAATATCTATATGCCCGAAGATGCTCAAATTAAAAATGTAGCTTATCAAGGGGTATATGACTCCTTAGAATATGTAGACTTATTAAATATTTATTCATTAAAAAATATAACTAGCCAACAAACAGGAGCAAAGTATTTTAAACAATCTCTTCAAATCTCTAGTTATGACTCTGGTACTTATGTAATTCCAGGTGTTGAATTTGATATACAACTAGACAATCAATTGTATAAAGCAACTTCTAATTCTGTAGTCTTAGATGTTCATCCAGTAAATTTATCTGAAAATTTATTGCCTATTAAAGATATTTTAGATGAAAAAAGGAACTGGAGAGATTACTTAAAATTTGCGGCTATACCTTTAGTCGCTATTCTTGCATTTTTCCTTTTCCTTTTCATTCGGTCTAGAATTAAAAATATGAAATCCAAGGAAGAAGCCATTCCTGAAGTGATTCAACCTCAATTACCTGCCCACGAAATAGCCAAGCAAAAATTAGATGATTTGCTAAAACAAGAATTGTGGCAGAATAATCAAGTCAAAGAATATTATGCTCAAGTATCCTTGATTTGTAGAGAATATATCGAAAATAGATTTGAAGTCAATGCCGTTGAAGATGTTACCTTTGAAATCATTCCTAATCTAAAAAAACATCCAGAAATGGATAAATATAATTTGGAAACCTTAAGGAATATTTTGACAGATGCCGATATGGTTAAATTTGCAAAAGTAAAACCAAACGAAGAAAAACATCAGCAAATCATAGAAGATGCATATAGATTTGTAAAAAATACTAAGAAAATAGAAATCATTAAAGAAGATTTTGATGCCGATGGACTGTAATATTATGAACATACATTTTGCGTATTGTTGGGTATTATTTTTATTAATATTAATACCTATATTGGCATTTGTATATTACAGGTTTCTATATCCCAAATATTATACTCATTTTAAAATATCTAATCTACATACCGTAGAAGGACATTCTTTAAGAGGATTAGCCAAAATGTATTTGTTGCCCTTGTTGAGATATTTGAGTATTGCATTTCTAATTATTGCACTCGCTCGCCCTCAAAAAATTGATACAGAACAAGAAATTAAAGGAGAAGGAATAGACATTATGCTTGTGATGGACTTGTCAAGTAGTATGTTGGCAAAAGATTTTAAGCCTGATAGATTAGAAGCATCAAAAAAAGTAGCAGCAGATTTTGTAGATAAAAGAGATTTTGATAGAATCGGTCTAGTCGCTTTCTCTGGAGAAGCCTACACTTCTTGTCCTTTGACTACAGATTATAGAATCCTGCACGATTTCCTATCTCATATACAATGTGGGATTTTAGAGGATGGAACAGCTATTGGGATGGGATTGGCAACAGCAGTAAATAGAATCAAAGAAAATGAATCTGAATCAAAAGTCATCGTTTTATTGACAGATGGTATGAATAATGCGGGATACTACGATCCTATTGATGCAGCCAATATGGCAAAAACATTGGGTATCAAAATATATACTATCGGAGTAGGTACAATGGGAGAAGCACTAGCTCCAATTAGAAGGAATTTTAATGGAGAATATCAATTTGGATTAGTTCCTGTAGAAATAGATGAGCAATTATTGGTGAAAATGTCGGATATGACAGGCGGTAAATATTACCGTGCAACCAATAATGAACGTTTACAAGAAATTTATGATGAAATTGATAAATTAGAAAAAACAGAATTTCAAATCACTTATATTGATATTAAAACGGAAATTTTTCACCAATTTTTAAAATGGGCATTTATATTATTAATGTTTGAAATGATATTGAAATATACAGTATTGAAATCATTACCTTAATATGTTTAGATTAGAAGAACCAAAATATCTATTAGCTGCTTTGGCAGTTATTGTACTTTTAGCCTTGTTTATGTATGTAAGACATTGGCGTAAAAAAGTATTATCTAATTGGGGGAATGAAGCCGTTTTACAACAAATGATGCCTTTCCATTCTCAAGTAAGACAGTGGCTAAAATTTATTTTAATAGCTTTGACTATTCTTTTCATGTCTTTTGCTTGGTCTAATCCTCAATGGGGAACTAAAAGAGAAAAAATACAAAGAAAAGGTTCGGATGTATTTATAGCCTTAGATGTATCAGTCAGTATGAACGCAAAGGACTTGGCTCCTAATCGCTTGGAACGTTCTAAAAAATTTGCAGAAAAATTAATAGAAAAACTCAAGGGAAATAGAGTAGGGGTGATTATTTTTGCGGGTACAGCACACATTCACATGCCTTTGACTATTGATTATTCTGCTGCTAAATTATTCATAGAATCAGCTAATCCTCAGCAAATTTTGACACAAGGAACATCTTTTGAGTCAGCAATTGATTTGGCTGAATTAGCATTTGAACAAGATGAAGATAAATACAAAGCACTTATCTTTATTTCTGATGGTGAAAATCACAATGAAAATTCTCTTCAAGCAGCTAAAGATGCCAATAGTAGAGGAATGCTCATCTTTACAGTAGGTGCTGGTACTACAAATGGAGCCAATATCCCTGTAGAGTTTGGGGGGTATATAGACCAAAAAAGAGACCAATATGGCGAACTCGTTCGCACTAAAATAAATGAAGATTTTATGAGGCAAGTTGCTGAAAGTGGAGGAGGAGATTATTATAATATTATATCGGGAGAAGATGCTATTCTTAAAGCATTAGAAAGACGAATAAGTGAAGTCGAAAAAAGAGAATTTGAAGAACGGATGTTCGATGAGTATGAAAGCTATTTTTGGATTTTTATCATTCCAGCAATTCTGTTTCTTATTTTTGAATTTTTAATTTCAAATAAAACTCAACGTATTTTATCCGATAAGGATATTTTTAGTTAATAATTTTAATTTCAATATTTGAATAATCAATATATATTTACTTCAGCTAGATTGGGTTTTCGCAATTGGTCTATAAATGATTTAGATGACTTTGCAGAGATTAATGCCAATCCTCAAGTAATGGAGCATTTTCCAAGTACTTTGACCAAAGAAGAAACGACTTCTTTCATTCATAGACTACAAGCACATTTTAATCAACATCAATATAATTACTTCGCCGTAGAAATATTGGAAACTAAAGAGTTAATAGGTTTTATCGGATTAGCATATCAAATTTATGAAACAACATTCAACCCTTGTACAGATATAGGTTGGCGATTGAAACCTTCTGCTTGGGGAAATGGTTATGCTACTGAAGGAGCTAAAAGATGCCTCGATTATGCTTTTAATGATTTAAATTTAAATAGAATAGTAGCCGTTTGTACATTGCAAAATACTCCTTCTGAAAATGTAATGAAAAAAATTGGAATGCAGAAAAAAGGTGTTTTTAAACATCCTAAATTAAAAGATTATCCTGTGTTAGAGAATTGTGTTTGGTATGAGATAAATTTTTAGACAGTATATTTTATATTTTTGTATCAATAATAAAGAATTTTCTTTATTTTTAATAATTGTAATAATAAATAATGCGTATAGATATTATATCAGCGATTCCTCAATTAATGGACAGTGCTTTTGCTCATTCTATAATGAAAAGAGCGAAGGACAAAGGCTTATTAGAGGTCTATACTCATTCACTTAGAGATTGGGGCATCGGTAAACATCAACAATTAGATGATTATCAATTTGGAGGTGGAGCAGGTATGGTCATGATGTGCGAACCTTTGGCGAATTGTATTGAAGAATTTAAAAGCCAAAGAGATTATGATGAAATCATCTTTATGACTCCTGATGGAAAAAGATATGACCAAAAAACAGCTAATAGATTATCATTATTAAATAATATTCTTATAATTTGTGGTCATTACAAAGGTATTGACGAACGCATAAGAGAACAATATATTACGCTAGAAATTTCTATAGGTGATTATGTACTTTCTGGTGGTGAATTAGCCGCAGCAGTAGTGGTAGACTCTATTGGAAGATTAATCCCTGGAGTAATTGGTGATGAAAGCTCTGCTTTGACCGATTCGTTTCAAGATGACTTATTATCGCCTCCTGTCTATACTCGTCCATCCGATTTTAGAGGTTGGAAAGTACCTGATGTCTTATTATCAGGCAATTTTAAAAAAATAGAAGAATGGAGGCATCAACAAGCAATGAAACGCACCCAAGAAAGAAGACCTGATTTATTAGAGGATTAAGTGTTGTGTAGAAGTACAGAGTATAGAGAATTGAATAAATTATAAAGATAATTAGGCATTTTTTTTGCTATATAAATCACAAAAATAAAGAAATTTCTTTATTTTTAATATTATTATAAATATCTTAACTGATAACTGATAACTGATAACTGTTTTACTGATAACTGAAAAAAATTACATTTTGAC
>JAHDBK010000093.1:0-2350 GCA_020630455.1 Saprospiraceae bacterium | reverse complement strand
ATAACTGATAACTGATAACTGTTTTACTGATAACTGAAAAAAATTACATTTTGACAAATATAGCTTTTCAATATCCTACTTGGTTTATTTTATTATGTGTATTAGCGGGACTGATATACGCCATCTTTTTATATTATAGAAGCCGAGCATTTGGAGAACAATCCAAAAGACTGAATATTATTTTGGGAATACTTAGGTTTTTGGCAGTAACGGGTATCGCCTTATTATTATTAGCACCATTGCTTAAATCCCTAATGACAGATGCTAAAAAACCTATTATAGTCATCGCTCAAGACCACTCGGAATCTATCTTATCAGATATGAAAGATTCATCCGCTTATGTCCAACAAATCAAAAATTTAGAAAGCCAACTGAGTGAAGATTATGAGTTGCAAACCTTTTCTTTTGGAGAAGAAGTCAAGGAAGGAATAGACTATCAATTTGATGATAAAGTGACTAATATTTCTGAATTGTTTACGGAGATTTATGATAGATATACGGGTCAAAACCTTGGTGCAGTCATACTCGCTACAGATGGTATTTATAATGAAGGTAGTAATCCTGTTTACTCTGGAGCTAAACTATCTGCCCCAGTATTTCCCATTGCTTTGGGCGATACCATTCCTGATAAAGATTTAATTGCCAAAAGGGTTTTCCATAATAAAATTGCTTATCTAGGAGACCAATTCACCTTACAAGTAGACATTGAAGCACAAAATTGTACCGCTGCTCCCGTTCAAATGACGGTAAGTAAGATAACAGGCAGTGCTGTTCAAAAAATAAAAAGTGAAGCGATTGCGATTGATAAAAATGATTTCTTTACTACTAAAGAAATTGTAATTGATGCAGATGCACCAGGTGTACAGCGTTATAGAATCAGTTTGTCACCTGTCTCTGGAGAAGTCAGTACTGTAAATAATTCAAAAGACATCTTTATTGAAGTACTCGATGCTAGACAAAAAATATTGATTTATGCAGCAGCTCCACACCCAGATATTTCAGCGATTAAATCGAGTGTATTAAAAAATAAAAATTATGAAGTAGATGTCGCTTACGCGAATCAAAATGTTAATGTGAGTGCTTATAATTTTGTGATATTACATCAAATGCCTAGCAAAACCAATGATGCTTCAGCCGTTTTACAAACATTGGCAAGTAGAAAAATTCCTAGACTATTTATTGTAGGCTCACAATCTGATTTGAATCGCTTATCCAAAGTACAAGCTCTAGTAGAGGTCAAATCAGGAAATGCTTCTAATAATGAAATTCAAGGCGTTTTTGCTAATAACTTTAGCCTATTTACATTAGATGATAATCTTAAAAAGGAAGTCCCTAAATTCAATGCCATAGTTTCTCCTTTTGCAGATTACAAAGCCAAGGGCGAAGCCAATGTATTATTATATCAAAAAATTGGTTCAGTAGAAACGAAGTATCCTTTGTTGGTATTTGGCGAAGCCAATGATATCAAAGTAGGAGTACTTACTGCCGAAGGAATTTGGAAATGGAAATTATTCAATTATCTACAATATCAAAATCACGATGTATTCGATAATTTAATTTCTAAAACAGTTACCTACCTCACCGTTAAAGAAGATAAACGCAAATTTAGAGTCAATTTATCTAAGAATATTTATGATGAAAATGAACCAATTCTCTTTGATGCGGAATTGTATAATGATAGTTATGAACTCATCAATGAACCTGATGCCTCTTTAATCATTAAAGACGAAACAGGAAAGGAATTCAATTTTACCTTTAGCAAGACCAATAATGCTTATACCTTAAATGCAGGGTTTTTCCCTCCCGGTAATTATACCTATATAGGAAAAGTAATTTATAATGGAAATGCTTTAGAAAGTCAAGGAAAATTCAGCGTACAATCTGTTCAATTAGAACAATTTGAAACAACAGCAGACCACGGCTTACTCAATTTATTAGCAGGTCAATTTGGTGGCGAAGTCATCTATCCAAGTGAATTAGACTCCTTGGCGAATATGATTAAAACACAAGACGACATCAAACCCGTTTTATATTCTACTACCCAAACCCGTTCCATCATCAATTTGAAATGGATATTTTGGTTATTATTAGGATTATTAGCAGTAGAATGGTTCGCAAGAAGATATTTTGGCGGTTATTAGAGGGTTTAGATTTTAGACAATAGACATTAGATATTAGATGTCAATAATTCTAGGTTTGAAATAAAAAGAAACATTAGATTTTTAGAACGTGCCTTATTCATTTTAGCTGGAAAAGAGCAGAAAATAGGTTAAAAACAAAATACTGTTTGAGCTCGTAAAGGCTATTAATTAAAGGAATTTAGCTAAATAATCATTACTCATTATAAAAG
>JAHDBK010000092.1 GCA_020630455.1 Saprospiraceae bacterium | reverse complement strand
TATTAGACTATTTTTTATTAATTAACTTTTGTTAATTGAGCTAAAATGTCAAATCCTTAAATTTGTATTAGAATTTCGAAATTCATATTGATTGATTTATGAACTTTTAAATAATTAGAATCTAATTATTTATACAAATACTGTATTATTATGTTTGACGTATTGGCTTATTTGGAAATTGCAAGTATTATTATTTTTAGATACATATTAATTGCTGGAATTGCATTTTTATTTTTTTATATTTTATTATTCAAAAAGAATATTAAAAATAAAATACAAGAAAGAAAGGCAAATAAAAAAGACTTCTTTAGAGAATTTGGACATTCAGTAATGAGTAGTGCTGTTTTTGCTTTGACCTCATTTACCATTTTGTTTACTCCTCTTGCTGAATATACTCTTGTTTATAAAGATATAGGAGCTTATCCTATATGGTATTTCTTTTTAAGTATCTTTTTGGCTTTGGTGATTCACGATACATATTTTTATTGGATGCATAGGACTTTACATCATAAAAAGTTGTATAAAACCATGCATTTGGTACATCACAAATCAGTAAATCCTTCTCCTTGGGCTGCTTATTCTTTTCATTTTACAGAGGCCATTACGGAATCAATGATAGCTCCTATAATATTTTTTATATTACCAATACATCCTATAGCATTCATGATATTTACATTAATATCATTAATGATAAATGTATATGGACATTTAGGTTTTGAAATCATGCCGAAGTGGTTTAGACATACGCCATTATTTGAAGTCATCAATACATCTGTACATCATAATTTACACCATTCAAAGTTTAATGGTAATTATGGTTTATATTTTAGATTTTGGGATAGGATTATGAAAACAGAAATGCCCAATTATGTTGAAGAATATGATAGAATTCAAGAACAAAGGTTTGGTAATGCTCAAGAAAAATTGAAACCTTCTCGATTGGAACACATTTGATGGATTAGAAATAAAGGATTATAAAGAACTTTTTTTATAATCCTTTATTTTTTTCCTGCTAGGACTTGATACATGTTTTCTTTTACGAAATATTTTTGGGCGAGTGTTCTCAACTCATTAGCATCTATATGATTGAGGTGATAAATTAGATTGTTAAAGAAATTTTTATCCAAATTATTTAAAAATAATCCTTTTATCACTCCTGCTGCATTGAACGGTCCATCCATCGCAGATAGCATATTACCTAAGGTGTAATTCCTAGCCATTTGAATTTCTTCTATAGGAACTAAATCATTTTGAAGTCGTTCTATTTCAAAATGGATTTCTTTAAGGGTATTATCTACATATTCATGAGCTGTTTCAGTTGAAATCAGAAGGATACCATCATTCTTCATAACATCTAACATTGAATATATGTGATAAGTATATCCTTTATCTTCTCTAATATTCGCCATAAGGCGAGAACTAAAATAATCTCCAAAAATGACGTTTAAAAAATATAAACCATAAAAATCAGGATGTTGCCTAGTAATTAAAGGGAATCCTAATTTGATAGCTGTTTGTACAGATTGAGGTTTTTCTAAAAATAGATTTTTATTTCCAATGAATTTTTCTTTTGGATAAGATGCATTAGAATTTCCTAATGGGATATATGATAACAATTCTTGTTCTAATTGTTTTACCATATCATCATGTACCTTACCACTCAAAACAATAGTACAATTACCTGCAACAAAATGATTTTGATGATGATTTTTTAGGTCTTCAATATTGATATCATCATACAATTCTATTGAACTATTATAGCCATAAGGATGGTCTTTGCCATACATTTCTTCTGTAATAGTCCTGTATGATAGCACATTGTTTTTAGATAAATCAACTTGTAATTTTTGTTTTCTATCAGCAATACTATCTTTAAACTCTTTTTGAGGAAAAGTAGGATGTAATACAACAGATTTTAGAATTGGAAACAAAGATTTGAAATGTTGATTGATGCCGTACAAAGTAATTGAAGAATAATCTAAACTGCTTGGAGTTCCTAAAGAAGCACCATAGAAATCCACCATTTCTGATAATTCATCAGAATTATAGTCTTTTGTTCCTTCTCTTAACATTCTTTGGGTCAAAGAAGCTACCATTTTCTTGTCTTCATGCAATCTTCCAGCATTGAATATGACCTCTAGTTTAAACACTTCGTGTACTCCTGAATTGACAACTATGAGTTGAATGCCATTATCATATAAATGAGAATGATAATCAGGTAAATGAGCAGATTTTATGCTCTTTAATTCAGGTGGACGAGTTCTGTCTATCATTTCAGCGAACAGTTGTCAGTTATTAGAAACAGTTATCAATTTCTTTGTATTCAATACTCACTAGTATGCTTTATCAACAAAATACATTTCAATCATACCTTTATTCTTTACATTGATTTTTCCTCTTGATCTACAAAGGAAATCGTAACGAATTTCATTGAAGGTATTGGCAGAAATATTCACTTTTCCTGGTTCTCCGCTAGACTCCATTCTAGAAGCTACATTTACAGTATCTCCCCATACATCGTAGGCGAATTTTTTATTTCCTACCACTCCAGCTACTACATCACCTGTATGGATTCCAATTCTGGCTTCGAAAAAAGGCATGCTTTTAGATTGTCTATCCGCTTTATAATCAAATAAAAACTCTTGAATTTCTAGTGATGCTTGAACCATTTCCTTGGCTGCTTTGGCAGAATTACCATCTTTAAGACCGCCAACACACATATAAGCATCTCCAATCGTTTTGATTTTTTCGATACTTGGATATTGAGAAATGATATAGTCAAATCCTTTGAAACAATAATCCAATTCTTTAACCAAATCTTCTGGACTAAGCCTTTCGGATACTTTAGTAAAGTTTCTAAAATCAGAGAAGAACACAGATACACCTTTATGGCTACGAGCTTTTGCGGCACCGCTTACTTTTAGTTCTTGAGCGATATTAGCAGGTAAGATATTCAATAATAATTCATCTGAACGTTCTTTTTCTTGCTCAATTTCAGTATTCTTTTCAGCCAATTTTCTTCTTCCTCTTTTTTGTAATGCATAGGCTATATATAATGATAATAAAATCAATGCAACAATAGCACTTCCCATCATAATTCCTTGCTGGTAACGTGCTTCTCTTAATTCATTAGCTTCTTTTACTGTTAATATCTCAACTTCTTGATCTTTGATTTCTTTTTCTAGTTTTTTGGCATCTCTTTCTTTTTTAGATAATTTTTTACTCAAGTCCTCTTTTTGTTGTTCATATTGAAGGCGAACCGCTTCTAATTCTTCTGCTGAAAGAGATGAAGAGGTTACTTTTTCTATTTGTTCGTCTAGAACTTTTATTTGGTCTTCGAGTAAGACAATTTTTTCTTCTAATGCTTTTTTCTCTTTAATGACTTGATTAGCATAATTCATCATTTGAGCGATTTCCTCATCAGAATTTTTGATTTCTGTATTATCTGGCTTGGGTTCTTCTTTGGGTTTGTCTTCTTCTTTGGGTTTGTCATTTAAGCCAGGAATAACTACGTTAGCTACTGCTTCGGGACGGCGAAATTTTTTCATTTGCTTCGTTCTAGCAGCATACATTTGATAATAAATATTAGCTTCTTTTATATCTGGTTTATGGCTACCGATAGTTTTAGAATTGATATAAGCTAAGTTTTCAATGTTTTCTAATTCTAATTCATCATATCCAATGCGTTTAGCCATATTCATACTTTCTTTGAATAAGGTTTCTCCTTCATCAAAATCATTTCTACTTCTAGGAGTATTTCCATTAGGGAAAAATTTACCTACTGTAGCTTTTGCTTTAAAGTGCAAGGCTTCTGCATGTACTCTATCTATTTTGGCCAATTTGGCATTTTTAATAGCAGCGTCAGCATAACCAATGGCTTTTATAGCATCTGTTCCTAGATACATTTCAGCTAGTTGGTTGGCAAATTTTGCTTTTTCTACTGAATTAGCTGCATTCTGGAATTCTTTTTCTACTTCCTTTATGGATTGGCTGTAGCCGAATGAATATAATGTTATAAATAAAAAAGTAATTAAAAATTGTTTCATGTTATCAATGATAATTTTCAAGTGATATTGCTATATAATAGATGTTATTATGAAAAATTGATTATAGTTAAATAGTCCTTTTAATTATATCTTTCTTTATTTTTCTATAGCTATGACTATGTTTTTTGAGTAATGCCACAACTATAATTAAAATACTAATTTATCTTTCGTAAAAAACATTTCATTATAACATCTAAATAGAAGAAAAATAAAGAATTTTCTTTATTTTTCCTTTGTTTTTATAATTATATTAACAATAATATTAATATATAAATTAAAAATAAGCCGAAAAATACGCAATTTAAATAGGAAAGGGAAACAAATGAGCTTAAAATACTTATGTTAAGGTAAAATAGTTTGCTTTGCTACTTTCATTGGAATTCCTATACATTTCTTTTCCATATAGTTCATCATTTTATGTAGCAATTCTTTGGTTTCCTCATCTAAGTTGTCCACATCTTTTTTAAATACTTCTTCGAATGCTTTTGTTTTGATTTCCTTGATTTGTTGGGGCATTTGACTAAAAGCCCTTTCTAGTTGTCTTTCTTTATATAAATTATCAAATTCCATAAGAGAATGATAAATGATTTTTTTAGCATTTTCGACTTCATTAGCTCTAAATGCTAGGTTGTTTTCTGCTAATTTTTTTAAGCCCTCTATCTCAATATAATGGGTGTTGAATTTTTCTATTACTTTTTGGTCTACATTATGTGGAATACCTAAATCAACTATAATTTTTTGATTAGGACAATTATTAATTAGTTGAGTATAGTTTTCTTTTTGGATAATGGCTTGAGTAACTGCGGTACATACTACCATCACATCAAAGCCTTTTTTATAGTTTTTTAATTCGGAAAGAGGCATTGCTGTCCCTTTAACGATTTGAGCTAATTGCTCTGCTTTTTCTAATGTTCTATTAAAAATAGTAACATTATTGAAGTTATGTTTAGCTAAGAACTTACAAAATAACTCATTGGTTTGTCCTGCTCCAATGACAATGATTTTTGAAGATTTTGGAATGTCGGTATTGAGTAATTTTTTAATCGCTAAAGAAACAACAGATACTGGTTTTTCACCGATACGAGTTTGAGCATAAACTTGTTTGGCAGTTCTAACGGTAGTATCGAAAGCTAATCGGATATTATCGCCGATTAATTCTTTATTTTTAAAATATTCGTAAGCTTCTCTCAATTGTCTGATGATTTCTCTTTCTCCGACAACTAGAGAGTCAACAGAAGACGCCACTTTGAATAAATGATTTAAGGCTTCATCGCCTGTATAGCAAATGAATTTGTCTTTACAAAACTCAAAATCTAAATGTGGATATATCGTTTGATGAAATTGAGATAAAAAGGCATTGTCTAAATCTTGCTGAGTATGGAAAAAGAAAAGGACTCTATTGCAAGTAGCGACGTAAAACATCTCTTTAAGATAAAGAGATTTTTTTATATTTTGGATTTTTTCGGATAGGCTTTCGTCATTTGCAGGAGTGATTACAAAGGCTCCTGTCTCCTTCAAACTTGCACTTTTGTGCGTAACAGTGATGACTTTATATTCCGAAATCATTTAAATAAATAAAAATTAATCTTTATATTGGCAAAGTTACTAATTTGTTTTACTTTAACTGTCATATTTTTGTCAGTGATAATCATTTTTTTAATTAAGAGCATCTTTAAATTTTAATCTTTTGATTCTCATTGTGATCAATTTTAAACATACTCTAATGAAAGTATCAGGTTTTGCCTTTATTCGTAATACAATCCTCTATGATTATCCTATAACGGAAGCAATTTCCTCAATATTGCCTTTGGTGGATGAAATGGTAGTGGCGGTGGGTAAGTCAGATGATAATACATTGGAAGTCATTAGGTTATTAGCTGAAAAAAGTTCTTGTCCTTTTAAAATTATAGAAACAATATGGGATGAAAATTTAAGAGAAGGTGGGAAGGTACTGGCAGAGGAGACCAATAAAGCTTTAGCACATATATCTAAAGATAGTGATTGGGCGATTTATATTCAAGGAGATGAAGTGATTCATGAGGATGATTTAGATGTGATAAAAGAAGCAATGATAAAATATAAAGACGAAAAAATTGTAGATGGTTTATTATTTGATTATTTACATTTTTATGGTTCTTATGAATATATTGCTAATTCTTCTAAATGGTATTCGAATGAAATTAGAGTGATTCGCCCTCAAAGAAATATTTATTCTTATAAAGATGCTCAAGGTTTTAGAAAGGGAAATAATGAAAAATTAAAGGTAAAAAGTATTGCTGCTACAATCCATCATTATGGATGGGTAAAGCCCCCTCAGAAACAACAAGCCAAGCAAAAACATTTTAATAAATTATGGCATTCTGATAAAAATGTAGAAAAAATGGTGGGTCATTCAGATGATTATAATTATTTAAAAAATATAGATTCTCTAGAAAAATTTAAAGGTAGTCACCCAACTATTATGAAGGAAAGGATTGCCAAACAAGATTGGATTTTCCATTATAATTTTATTAATAATAAAAAATCATTTAAAGAAAAAATAAAGAATTTTCTTTATAAATTAACAGGTAGAAGGCTAGGGGAGTATAAGAATTATATTCTTTTGAAATAAAATTTTTAGCATAAATTTACTCAATACTCAACATTAATTTATCACTTGAATTTTTCCAATCGTATCTTCTTCAACTATATATGCTTTTGGAAAACCATTAGCTCTTGCCCATGTTTGAATAGCTTTTGCTTCTTCTCTTGTTTTAAAAGTACCAATGCGGTAACGCCTCCATTTGTTATCAGAAGTAGTGTATAATTGGTGGTTGTCACTTTTAACTTTGTCTAAATCCTTAGGTTCATTATTATTTTTTATTGATAATGACATCAGTTGTACTGCAAAGCCATTTTGGACAGTAGTAGGGGTATTAGGTTGAGTATTACCATCAACTATCGGTTTGTCAATTATAGGTTGGTCATTAATCGGTTGGTCTGTTATTGGTTTTGTATTAGGATATAATAATAAAGAACCCAAAACGCTTTTATCTGAGCCGTCCTTGGTATCTACTTTAATATTCATATTAGAATATGCAGCTTTGGAAAAGCTAATCATGTATTTTGAAAATTCTTTCATGGGTATTGAATAAATACCTTTGTCATTGGTAAATACTTCAAATTTGCTTCCATCTGTTTCACAAAAGATTTGAACCAATACATTTTTTAAAGGGACATTAGAAAAACCATCTACTACTTTTCCTTGGTATTTGTCTCCTTTTTGAATCAAGTTAATTTCTAATTGCCCTGTAGCTACCAATTGAGGACTTAATTCAAAAACAAAATCATCATATCCATCTTTAGAGATGGTAATGTCACAAGTAATTTCAGTTGATGTTTTGAACCCAAATCTTCCTTGAATATTGGATTTGTATGAAGCTAATCCACATTGGCTAAAGTCAATTGATGCATTGGGAATAGCCATGCCGCTATATGCATCTTTAATATATAGATTAAAATCATCAGCAACTCTAGCTAAGCGGTATAAGTTTTCGATGGCTTCTTTATCGCTTACCATAAAGCCTAGATTTTTGTTTTTATTATAAATAAATGACCAATCGTTAGCTGAAGAATTAATGCCTGTTCCCATATTTTGCACAGTCCATTTATTATTGATTACATTCGCTCTGAAAACATCATAACCTCCCATTCCAATATGGAAGTCAGAAGAAAAATATAAATCTTTTTCATCTAAATACGGGCTGATTTCATTGCCTAGACTGTTGATTTCTGAGCCTAAATTCAAAGGACTTGTCCAAATTCCGTTTGTTTTTTCAGAGCGGTATAAATCGAAACCACCTAGTCCACCATTTTTATCAGAAGCGAAATAAAGTGTATTGCCATCATCACTTAAATATGGGTAATGATTAGAAAAGTCACCATTGTGTGGAAATATTTGTGGATTAATCCAATCCCCATTTTCATTTATTTGGGCAATATATATATCTGTTTTGGAATCATGTAATAATTGTGAATTGCCATTGATGTAACTGTTGGTTACAAAAGCTACCCATTGACCATTTTGAGAAAAAGACAGTGGAGATTGATTCAGATTTTTCTTGTCAATTGCCCAAGTTCTTAGGTATTTCGGAGCGGATAGCGAAGTGGTATTTTCATCTATATTACAATGAAATATATGATTGAAACCATTGGCTATCCCTGCTGTTGGACCTTCTGTAGCGTCTGTTCTCAATATGTCTTTTCGAGAAGAGGCGTATATTAATTGATTATTATAAAAAGTAGGAGAAAAATCTGCTTGAGTACTGCTTATTACATCTTTATTCACTCTAAATAGGGGTTCCATATCTTTTTTAGAATGGGCGTAATCACACATTTCTACGTATTGGTCTCCTATAGTGCTATTTACTGTTGCATACACACTAAATTGTTCTTTAGCTTCCTTGTACTTACCCATGAGCATAAGTGTCTTGCCATATTGGAAAATATTCTCAGCGGATACATTTAATGCCATAGCTTCATTGTACCAGTAAGCTGCTTTTTCTAATTTGTTGGTGTATTGATAGGATTGAGCCAAGGAGATAATAGCTTCTTTTTCTTGAGGTATCAATTGAAGATGGTTTTCGAAAGCATTTATAGCTGTATTATAATCACTATTTTTAAAAGCTGTTCTTCCTTCTTCTAACCAATTATTTTGAGCATTTATATGGATAATATTAAAGAATATTATTATTAATATTGTAAATATATGTTTCATTATAATTATAATTTTTAAAGGGTATTAGATGTTATTATAAAAAAAATGCTAATAACATTTATTAATAATAAAGAAATTTCTTTATCAATACTATATGTAGCAATTCTCGTTTTAGAAATTATATTCAAAAATTAAATCCATTTAACAATTGAAAATGGTTTTCCTTTTTTCCTTGATGAAAAAAGGAAGAAAAAAATCAAGTGCTAAGGTAGTTACCCCTTTTACCGCCCTTTAATAAGGGGTGGTGGGCGGGTATAGTTGAAGGCGAATATATGAGATTTATTTCAATTTCTTCTTCTCCTACAATTATTTCTTCTACAATCATATCAATAATTGACTTTTTATCGTCAAAGCTTAATCCGTGCCATTTGCTATGCAGGTCTTTCGTTTCTTCAAGCATGTGGTTGTTTTCTTGGAGATAGCTATAGAGGGCATCTAAAGTTCCTTGTACCTCTGCCATAGTGTTCTTTACTTGTTTGAGTTGTTCTGAGATAGGATTGTAATGTTCAGGAAAATCTTCATCTGAAAGTACTCCGTTGGTGTTAAGACGTATGACATTATTGATTTCGTTTCTCAGTTGTTGTTCTTTCCTTTTCAATGCTTCTCTTTCCTCTTCCTTGTCATGTATTCTTTGTTTTGCTGTTGTTAAATATTTATCAATGTCTTCTTTCGAAAAGAGGAAGTTTTTTAATTGTTCATGGAAAATATCTTCCATGTCTTGCTTGGGTATTTTATTTCTACAATCATGACACACATACTTGGGATAAGATGGAACATACATTTTACCTCCACAAGAACAACGAATATGTTTAGTGAATAAATGTCTTCTTTTTTTAGTGGGGTGATTCTTTTTTATGGTATTTTTTTCCATGAGTTGATTGCACTCTTCCCAAAGTGCTTCACTCACGATTACAGGAGACTTTACAAATACCCACTCTTCTTCTGGTTTCAATAATCTTTTACCATTATTTATAGTACTATAATTGGCTCTGCGTAATCCTTTATATACTGGATTGGTAATAATTTTGGTAATAGCTTGTGAAGTGTAGAGGTTTCCTTTTTGAGTTCGATAACCTCCTTCATTAATTATTCTTGCTACCGTCTTTTTTCTTTTTTCCTTTTGGTAGAGTTCAAATATACGTTTTGCAAGGGGTGCAAAAATTTCATCTATGTGAAGTTCATTATCCACCCATTTATATCCTAAAGGTGGCAAACCTCCAATACGTTTTCCTAATTTTGCACGTATAGGGATACTGGCTTTTACACGAGAACTGACCTCTTCGCGCTCCCATTGTCCAACAGCTCCAATGATTGTATAAAATAGACGAC
>JAHDBK010000091.1:1561-10176 GCA_020630455.1 Saprospiraceae bacterium | reverse complement strand
ACCAATGGGTACAAATAAATATGTACTAATTTTAAAAAAATATTCTATTCTTTTTCCCTATTTCTTAAAAAAGAATACTTTTATTTTTATACTCATGTTTAGCTTTATTACTTCTCTTTCTGCTAATGAAACAGATCAGAAATACTCTGATATAACAGATAAGGTTTGGAATGAACTAAAAGACCAATTTGATGAAACTACCCATCCTGACTCTTTTCAATTAATTATTTCTAGAACTCAAGAATTATGCAATGATGATGACTGTTTGTCATCTGTTCTAGAGAATAATATGTATAATTTTGAATATAAAAAATTCAATATCCCTCTAGCTATTTATATCTGTGAATATTTAATGGAACTCCATGAAAAGAATAATAATAAGAAAAAAATGGCCATTGTATATGAGAATTTATATAGATATAACTCTGCAATAAAAAGAAGAAAAGAGGAGACAATTTATTTAGATAAAACCATTGCTGCTTATAAAGAATTAGGCAAAGAATCAAAAGTCATTAATTATGAAGTAACAAGGCTATTAAAATATAGAGATGTATCAGGTGCAGCTTTCGTTATAGAGGAAATGAAAAAGTTTTTAATAAAAGCACAAAATATAAATGATAAACGAACTGAAATATCGGTTTTGGTAGATTTGTTAGTCTTGTTATATTATGAACAAAAGTATGAAGAAGCTGAAGAATATTTTAAACTTTTTAAGCAAATTATAGATAATGATTTAGAAGAGGATGAAAAATTATCTGTTGAACAATTGAGATATTATAGAATGAAAGGAGATTTTCATTTGAATCAAAATCAATATTTGGAAGCAAAAGAGAATTTTGAAAAATCATTGGAATATGCAATTCTTAGAGCAGATAAATGGAATGAAATTTATATACTTAATACCCTAGTCAATATAAATTGGGTATTAAATAATAAGTCATTAGCAAAAGTTCAATTAGATTCTGCAATTTATAAAGCTGAACAGCTCAATTTGAATGATTTATTACAAGAAAGTTATAGGATTAGAACTTATATCGCTGAAGATGAAAAAGATTATAAAAAATCTTATGAAAGCATAAAAAAAATGTTATTTCAAGAAGCAGAACTGGAAAAGAAAAAAGCAGGATTTGATGCGACTAAGTATTATCTTCAATTAGAAAAAGATCAATTAGCTACTCAGCAAAAAAATAGTGAATTAGAATTGAGTTTAAGGAATAATCAATTGAAGTATATAACGATTATTTTAATTTTATTTGCAATAATATCTTCCTTTTTAATTTATGCTTTTATTACTTTAAGAAATAAAAATAAAAAAGTAAATGAACAAAATACCCTCATTACTGAACAAGCAGAGGAGTTGAAACAACTCGACAAAGTCAAATCTAATTTCTTTGCCAATATCTCTCATGAACTTCGTACTCCACTTACCTTGATACTTGGCCCATTATCTTATATTTTAGACAATCCCAATGAATGGGAAAAAGAAAATGTACAAAAACAATTATCCGTTATGCAACGCAATGGCAAAAGTTTGATGGATTTAATTGAAGAAATATTAGACCTCTCCAAACTAGAAGCCAATAAGTTAGAATTATTGGAGGAAAGTACACCCGTTGCCCAGTTTTTTGAACGCCAATTTTTTGTGTTCGAACCTCAGCTACAAAGTCAAGGCTTAGATTATGATTTGATTTTGGATATAAATGATGATTTATATACACTAATGGATAGAAAAAAATTAGAGAAAGTTGTCAATAATTTTTTGAGTAATGCCATTAAGTTTACTCCTAAGGGCGGAAAAATAACGATGAAAATAACGGAAACTGAACAACACTTGAAAATCCAAGTGACAGATACAGGTAAAGGTATCCATCCTAATGACCTTCCTCATATTTTCGAACGATTTTATCAATCCAAACAAGCTGACCAACAATTGTATGGTGGTACAGGGATTGGCTTAGCATTGGTCAACGAATTTGCTCAACTAATGAATGGAAAAGTATATGCAGAAAGTACTCTAGGAATAGGCAGCCAATTCTTATTTGAAATCCCTAAAAAAGAAGTCGCTCAAAAATCAATGCTTAATGTGGTAGAAACTGTATCTAATCTTGAAGAGGAAATATACTCCATCGGTAATGATTTTACAATTATGGTGGTAGAAGATAATAATGATATGAGAGCGTTTATTCATCAATTATTACAACAAAAATATAAGCAAATTCTTTTGGCAAAAAACGGTGTAGAAGCCTTAGAATTATTAAATAAATATGGAATAGAAATTCAACTCATCGTATCTGATGTCATGATGCCAGAAATGGATGGCTTAACCATGCTAAAGAAAATTAAAAATAATACTCAATGGTCAGGTATCCCCGTCGTGATGTTGACTGCATTAGCTGCCGAAAGAGATAAATTAACTGCCCTAACAATCGGTGTAGATGACTACCTCACCAAACCCTTTTCCGTTCCAGAATTATTGATACGTGTTCAAAACTTATTGTTCAATTATCATCAACGATTAGAATGGAGAAATTCATCAGAATTTCAGATTGAAGAATCAATAACAATTGAAAATAATACTCCAGAACTTGAGCCTAAAAATAAAGAATGGATTGATGAATTGACTCAATTAGTGGAAAGTTCTTTGACCGAACCCAACCTCAATGTAAATAGTATAGCTTCTTCTGTTTTTTTAAGTCCTCGACAATTGAACAGAAAATTAAAACTCATAACGGGACTTTCTCCTGCTAAGTTTCTGAAAGAAGTGCGTCTTCAAGCAGCACGAAAAAAACTGGAATCAGGTACTGCTATATCTGTAACGGAAGTAGCCTACGATGTAGGATTTGCTAATATATCCACATTTTCTGATGTCTTTAAAAATCGTTTTGGTAAATCGCCTAGTGCTTATTTGTTAATTAAATAATTACACATTTATAAAGTAAATAATAAAGAGTTTTCTTTATTATTTGAATGTAATACGCATCCAAAAAATTAAAATGGTCATTTAATTCAAATGTTTTTTTTAAGATATTCATTAGGGGATTTACCAAATCGTTTTTTAAAAGTAGTTGAAAAACTACTAGGTAATTCAAATCCACATTGATATGCAATTTCAGATATTGAATATGCAGTACCGTTTTCTAATATTTTGCGGGCATTGTGCAATTGTACCTCTCTTATAAATTGACCGCAAGCCAATCCAGTAATAGATTTCAATTTACGGTCTAATTGTCTACTACTTAAATTCATACTTTTGGATAGTGCTTCTTTAGTAATAATACGAGTAGAAAAAGATGCTTCAATTTTAGAGATTAACTCATTAATCCAAGTATTTGATTTTTTTTCTAAAATAAGCTCATTTTCTTCCTTATTGATTAAGGGTTCTTTTTGATATTCATCAGATTTGTACCACTCTAATCGCTGATGATAATTGTATAACAAATTTTGTATTCGTGCCATTAATTCTGGAACGGAAAAAGGTTTGGTAAGATAATCATCAACCCCCATAGTCAAAGCCGTCATTTTATCTCGTTCAGTTGCAAGTGCAGTCAGCATAATTACAGGTATGCCGAGTAAGTTTGGATTCTTTTTAATTTGATTGAGCATAGATAACCCATCAACTTCAGGCATCATTATATCTGAAATGACAAGGTGGATGTCTTTATATTTTTCTTCTATTACTTTTAATCCTTCTTCTCCATTTTGAGCAGATAATACTTTATATTTTTCACCGATTAATTGACAAATAAATTCACGCATATCTTGATTGTCTTCTACAACAAGTATAGTGAAATCGGTTCCTATATTATCTACTATATTCAAATCATTTTCTATTTCTTCATTAATACTAGGAATAAGGATATCGGAAGAAACTTTCTTTTTTAAGCATTCAAAATAAAACTGACTTCCTGTTCCTAATTGACTTTTTGCATAAGCACGACCATTCATTAGTTCAGCAAATTCACTGACTAGAGCTAAACCAATACCAGTTCCTCCATACAATTCCTGATCAGCTTGTTTGGATTGATAAAATCTATCAAAAATATGCGGTAAGTCATTGGGATGAACTCCTTTTCCCGTATCAGATACTTTGATAAGCATAGTGTCTTCCATTTCAGTTACCAATAAAGTAATTTTACCTTTTTGAGGAGTAAATTTAATAGCATTACTCAAAAAATTATTGATAACCTTTTCCATTTTTTTTCTATCCATCAAGACATGGATATTTTCGTCTTTTAAATCGAATTGAAGTTCAAATTGAAGTTTGTTATTTTCAAATTGAGGACTAAAAACAGAAGAAATATATTGAAAAAAGGCTTGAATAGAAGTTGCTTCTTCCTTTAATTCCAACTTATTAGCTTCTAGTTTAGAAAGGTCAAGAATTTCTTCAATCAAATCCATCAAACTCTTTCCATTTCTTTGCATGACTTGGAGTTGATTCAATTCATTAGCCGTTAAGTTTTGAGGGTTTTCCAAAATATAAGACAATGGACCTAAAATTAAGGTAAGTGGAGTTCGAAGTTCATGAGAAATATTAGCAAAAAATTTAGACTTGACCTTGTCTAGTTGCTTTAATTCTTCTGCTTGTTCTTCGATTAAGGCTTTATCTTTTTGGATTTGAGCCGTTCGTTCTGCAACTGTATTTTCAAGTATTTCCTGTCTTTTTAATAATAGTCGAGTATTTCTTCTAACTAAAAATAGAATTATTCCTAGAATGCTTACAATAGAAAAAAGCATAAACCACCATCTTAAATAAAAGGGTTTTACAAATGATAATGTTAAGTCTTGTTCATATTCTTGCCATCCAAAATTACCAGAAGTTCTAGCTTTAAATCGCAATTGATAATTCCCATAGGGATAAGCACCTATTTGTATCATTGGATTTTTAGTGTAAATCCATTTGTCATGGTAGCCTTCTAATTTATATGCAAACTCATTGCTACTAGGTTTTTTGTAATTGAGTAATGAAAATTGAAACTCAATATATTTATCAGCATCATATATTTCAACAGTGTTTTTTTCAAGAGTTTTGGCTTTGATATTTATCCGTTCTTCAGTAGAGCGATTTATTCTATAAACATTATTTAATAATAATGGAACATCAACATCATCTATGTTGAAGTTTTTAGGATGAAATTTAACCAAGCCATTAATACTCCCAAAATATAAATTACCATTTTTGTCTTGATGATGAGATATGGTGTTGAATTCATTATTCGATATGCCGTCTTCTTCAAGATAAGTAATCACTTCTTTTGAAGTCTTATCAAAACGCATCAAACCTTTTGAACTGGGTAACCATAAACTATTAAAATCATCTGCATAAACCGCATAAATAACATCATGGGAAAGCCCATTTTCTTTTTTGGTATATTGCTGAAATTCTTTCGTCTTGGGATTCCAATGGATGAGTCCTTGTCCTTTTGTAGCTATCCAAAAAGTACCATCATTATCTTCATGAATATGAGAAACAACTTTAGCAGGGATATAGTATGCCTCTTTTTGAGAATCAGAATAATGAGCTAATATTTTTTGACTTTCTAAATGGACTAAGTAGAGTCCTGAGGATGTAGACAACCATGTACCTTCTTTATTTTCGTAAAAATGATGTACTGAACTATTAAATAGTGCTTCAAAATTTTTATCAAAAGTAAATGCATCTAATACTTTTTTTAAGGTATCTAATTTATATAATCCTTCTCCAGCACCAACCCATATTTCTCCTTGAGAAGATTTATAAGGAAGCCATAAAAATCGTTTTTTAATACCTCCATCACTATAGTAATAGTGTTTTTGATTACCATTTTCTAGATTTAATTGTATTAATCCAGCGTTTTCTGGAGCTACCCACATCTGCTTTCCATCTTTCAAAATACCTGTAATATTGGTAAAATAGTATTCTTGTATAGGCTCTGTTGTATTATCTTTTTGGAATTGACTGATATTGTATAGCCCATTAGAAATATATAAATTGCCTTCGTCATCTGTATCAATGCCTCTAATGGGATTGGATTCATTAGAATGGAGGTCATAAGTAAATATGGGTTCAAATAAATTTTTTGTAATTTTTATTTTTACCATTTCACTAGGTAGAGGAAACCATAAATCTCCTTTATCATTAACTCTTAATTTTTCTGAAGATATATGGAATGATAAATTTACATCCCATTGTAATACATCTAGTAGCTTGGCGTTAAAATCATATATAGAAACGCCGTCTTCTCTTATAATATAAATTTTATCCTTTATAACTCTAGTTACAAAATTGTGGACATTTGAAACATTGATTTCATTGTCTTTAAAGGAGGTGGCTATATTCTTTATTTTACAAATAAATTGATTGTTTTTGAATATGGTAATGTCTAAATAATTAGGTTCATTTTGTTCATGTTTAATGGAATAAAAATCTCCTAAACTAATAAACATATAAGAATAAGAATCATCTTTGGCAGATTCGATATTAACCGTCCCATCTTGGTAAATTTGAACCTGTTTATATTTGTCTGATAAATGGGTAAGTAATGATATATAAGAAAGACTATCTAATTTAATAGTATAATCTAACATGAGGTCAGATGGGTTCAATTGATTTTTTAATAATGTAATTCCCTTCTTTATTTTTTTATCTTTAATCTCATAATATTGATATGCATCCTCCTTGTCTTCCCTAATGATGATAGTTCCATTATATTGAGGAGATATCATGGTGCGATTTACAGTAAATGGAATAGCTTCTCCAGTATATTCTTCAATGGTATAAAATTGTTCATGTATAGGATCAAAAATGGTATAACAAGACTTACCTCTACTATAATCTCCTAATTCTACCCATATAAAACCATTATTATCTTCTGAAAGATGTAAAATATAATCATTGCAAAATCCATATTCTTTATAGCTGTACTTATTGAGATAAGTGCCATCAAAACTAAATAAACCATTAGCAGACCCAAACCACATCAACCCCTTTGAATCTTGTAAGACAGCGGTTATATTTTCCCCATCATATTCTGTAAGAGAACTTAAGTAATCTATTTTCGCCATATAAGTCTGAGAAAATAGCCTTAAAGGAAGCATTAAAAATATTCCTAGTATGAATATATAGATTGATTTCATGTTCTCTTAGAATATATATAAATATACTATTAATAGTTTTAAGACCAAAAAAAAATAAAAATAATCATACTTATTGTCAAAATGTCTTAAATGAAAAAGAGAATGTCCTAAATGAAAAAGAATTTTATTGCCGTTTTCCAGACTTTTGCATTAGAGCTTTTTAGAATTGCTCTTATAACTTTTTAAGATATTTAAAGAAATATCAAAATCTAGATACGGACTTATAGAAATTGTATTTTTTTAACCAAAAACATTGTTTGACGATTTTTTACACTTCTTCAAGCAAATTTGACGATTTTTTGCACATGGTCTTATCTAATTTTGTCATAACAAACCAACCAAATATTCATAAATAACTTCATTAATCATTTTATTTATTAATCACAATTTTAAAATTATGAAAAGCAACATTTACAATTTAATCTTCACGATTTTTACATTCATTTTTTTACAAATTAATCTATCTGCACAAACCCCCTTTGTAACCACTTGGAAAACAGATAACCCCGGAACTTCCAATTCTACTAGCGTAACAATTCCTGTTAATAACGCAATTTATACTTATAATTATGAAGTAGATTGGTCTTATGACGGAGTAACCTTTAATGTAGAAGATTCGGGAGTTACAGCCGGTATTACTCATGATTATGGTGTAGCAGGAACATATACCATTGCTATCAGAGGTACATTTCCTACAATCAAATTCCAAAGTGTCGGTGATAAGCAAAAAATCTTAACAATAGAACAATGGGGTGATATTGTATGGGAATCTATGGAGGATTCTTTTGCCGGTACTACTAATTTACAATATAATGCAATAGATGCACCTGATTTAACTACTGCAGTTGGACCAATTAGTTGTAAAGGCACTTTTCACGGTGCTACTTCTTTTAATGGTAATATTGGAAATTGGGATGTAAGTAATGTGAATAATATGAGTGCTATGTTTCTATCAGCCACATCGTTTAACCAACCTTTAGATGTTTGGGGTGCAAAAACAAGTTCAGTTGAAAGTATGAAAAGTATGTTTGCTTACACTTCTTCTTTTAACCAAGATTTGAATAATTGGGATGTAAGTAGTGTTATAGATATGTCAGGTATGTTTACAAATGCAACAGCTTTTAATGGTCAATTGAATGGTTGGGGTGCTACAACATCATCTGTTCAAGATATGTCATCTATGTTTTATAGAGCATCTGCGTTTAATCAACCTTTAGATAATTGGAATGTTAGCAGTGTGACCAATATGTGGAGAATGTTTAGGGAAGCAACAGTATTCAATAGCCCATTAAATGGATGGGGAGCGGCAACAGCATCAATTCAAAGTACAGAAGAAATGTTCTATGGTGCATCAGCATTTGATCAACCAATAAATGCTTGGATTACAAATGGACTTACAACAACAAAAGGGATGTTTGCTGTCGCTACATCTTTCAACCAAAATATCAATTCTTGGAATGTCAGTGGTGTATTAAATATGGTTGATATGTTTAGGGGAGCTA
>JAHDBK010000091.1:0-1461 GCA_020630455.1 Saprospiraceae bacterium | reverse complement strand
GTGCATCTGCTTTTAACCAACCAATAAATACGTGGAATACTAATGCAGTTACAACAACAAGAGGTATGTTTGCTATCGCTTCAACTTTTAACCAAGATATAAATTCTTGGAATGTTAGTGGTGTGTTAAATATGATTGATATGTTTAGGAGCGCTACTGCTTTTAATCAACCATTGGATACTTGGGATGTAAGCTCTGTTACGACTATGACGACTATGTTTTTAGGAGCCACCTCTTTTAGCCAACCATTAGATGCATGGGCTTCAAAAACGAGTTCTGTTATCAATATGAGTGGTATGTTTTATAATGCAAGCAGTTTCTCAGATGATTTGTCCTCTTGGAATATTGAAAATGTAACAAATCTAACTAATTTCTTTTATAATTCAGGTTTCACAATAAGAGACTATGATAATACGCTTATAGGTTGGTCTTCTCAAACATTAAATATTAACCAAAATATAGGTCCTAATGGATTACAGTATTGTCAAGGAAAAGAAGCAAGACAGTACATTATTGATACCTATGGCTGGACTTTTACAGGTGATTCAGAAGCTACAGGTTCTGCCACCAGCGAAGTAAGAGGCAAAATGTTGGAATTTGATGGAGCTAATGATTATGTGGATATAACAGACGGAATTTTATCTACAGCCGACGATATGACTTTCGAAGCATGGGTGTTTTATCAAGGAGGTGGAAACTGGTCAAGAATTATGGATTTTGGGACTGGAACAAGTGTAAATATGTTTTTAACACCTAAGGCAGGAGGTACGAATAGTACTCGTTTTGCTATTACTTTAAGCGGAGGAGTAGGAGAACAAAGAATTGATGGTCCAGCTTTTCCTTTGAATGAATGGACACATATTGCCGTAACTATAGACGGTTCTTCTTCAACAGGTACTTTGTATATTAATGGGATACAAGTAGGACAAAATACCTCCATGACACTTGATCCATCGGATTTAGGTAATACTACTAATAATTATTTAGGAAAATCACAATATGCTGATCCTTATTTTCTAGGAAAATTAGATGAAGTTCGTATTTGGAACGAAGCACTAAGCCAATCCGATATTCGTAGAAATATGCACCTGAGACTTGAAAATTGTGGAAGCAGTTTAATAGGTTATTACCAATTTGATGCAGATGATACTACTACAGCAGGAGGCATTGTAGATAATTCTGGAAATGGAAATAATGGTACTGCAGTCGGTATGGACGCAGCAGATTTAGTCGCTTCTGAGGTAGCTGTTGGAGAAGGTTCTTCCGTAATTAAAAATGTTACGGGAACGGGTGTGGTTTCCTTCCCTCTTCAAGGATTAGATATTGATTTCAATACCAGTCCAAATGGAGAAGTAGTAGTCACTAGAATTACGACAGAAAGTCCAACAGGAGTAGAGACCATGGCTAATCCAGATAATGAATATTTCGTTATTAGAAATTATGGTTCTAATGCCAGCCCTC
>JAHDBK010000090.1 GCA_020630455.1 Saprospiraceae bacterium | reverse complement strand
GTTATGAGGAGATATTAGCAGGAGGAGGCTTTGGGATTGGAAAAGTAAGGAGAGCGATTGAGTTGGTAAGTGGGTTTAGAAATACCAATTCATTGTCATAATTGCTATTTTTAAATTCTTATTTTTCATAAAAAAAGATAAACATTACAGTTTTATCAAAACTAAAGAATAGTAAAGAGTTTAGTAATATTATTAAAAATGTTGCTTGGCTTTTCTTTGACAAAATACTAAAATATGGTCTGGGCTTATTTGTTGGTATTTGGCTCGCACGTTACTTGGGACCAGACCGATATGGCATTCTAAATTATTGTATTGCGTTTACTACCTTATTTGGAGTGGTTGGAGGTTTAGGGCTAAGAAATATTGTTGTTAGAGAACTTGTCAAAACTCCAAAAATAAGAGATAAAGTTTTAGGTACTTCGTTTCTTATGATGTTAGTAGCGGGTTTTTTTGCCATGCTGTTAACACTCGCAATGGTGTATTGGAGTCGATCATCAGATACAGAAACACTTCTTCTTGTTACTATAATCAGCATCGGGTTTATTTTCAAAGCTTTTCAAAGTATAACCTACTATTTTGAGGCTATTGTCAAATCTAAATATTTTGTTTATGCTTCCAATACAGCTTACCTTGTTGCTAGTCTTTTAAAAATTGTATGTATTCTTACCAATCAAGGCTTAGAAGCTTTTTGTATAATAATTTTGTTAGAAACTATTCTGACGAGTATTTTACTAATTATAGTATATACACATTACGGTAAGCGGATTTTGAATTGGAAATTTGACAGGAGAATTGCTAGAGGTTTAATAAAAGACAGTTTACCTTTACTATTGTCTGGCATCATGGCAATTATTTATATGAAAATAGACCAAATAATGCTTCGAGAAATGACTACGGATAAGGAACTTGGATTGTATTCGGCGGCTGTAAAATTAACAGAAGTTTGGTTTTTTATACCGATGATTATAAAATCTTCGGTCTTCCCAAATTTAGTAAAGACCTTTGAAACAGATAAATTATCATTTTATAATAAATTTTATCGTTTATTTCGCTTAATGATTATTTTTTCATTAGCGATTGCCATTTTGTTTAGCTTATCTGGAAATTATTTAGTTGAATTGCTTTTTGGGGAAGACTATAGTAATTCAGGAAAGATGCTCAAAGGATTAATTTGGGTACTTATTTTTGTAAGTTTGGGTGTAGCAAGGAGTGCTTATTTAATCAGTTATAATTGGAATAATATTTATTTTTACACTTTAGCATTAGGAGCAATTTCAAATATATTAATTAATGTTGTTATGATTCCTAACTATGGTGGTTTAGGAGCTGTTGTTGCAACTTTGATTTCCTATGCTATTGCTGGTTATATAAGTTGTTTCTTTTTTAAGAAGACTAGAAAGATTGGTTTGATAATGACGCTAGCTTTATTTAATCCTTTTAAAGAATTAAAATATATCAATAATATACTAGGAGTGAAAAAATAATAAATTAGATACTTATCTTATGACCTTTTGCACCAATACGGAGTTAAAAAATACTAGCTATTATTAGGCATCATTTTAGGCAACCCACCCGTAAGCGGTTCAGGTTTTCTAGACCTTCATGCTTCGTCTTGGTACAAAACTTCTATTTCTAAGTTACCTAATTCATCATTCCTTATTTAATAAAGAATTATGCCACTAGCTCCAATTGTACTTTTTGTGTATAACCGTCCTAACCATACACAGAAAACTTTAGAGGCACTTCACCAAAATGATCTGTCGGAACAGTCAAAAATCTACATTTATTGTGATGGAGCTAAAGCAAATGCTAATACAGAAGATGTAGCCAATATCCATGAGGTTCGGCGTATTGCGAAATCTAAACAATGGTGCAAAGATGTTGTCATAATTGAACGTGAAAAAAATTGGGGCTTAGCTGATAGTATTGTTAATGGTGTAACAGAGATTGTTGAAAAACATGGAAAAGTAATCGTTTTGGAAGATGACATCCTTACATCAAAAGGATTTTTAAAATACATGAATCGGGCACTTGATATTTATGAACACGAAAATCAAGTAATGCATATATCAGCTTATATTTATCCTAATAATTATACACACCAAACGGCGACTTCTTTTGTAAATATTCTCTCTTGTTGGGGCTGGGCGACATGGAAAAGGGCTTGGGATAATTACGAACATGATATAGATGTTCATTTACAGCGATTTTCATCAAAAAAGCAAATAAAAAAATTTGATATTGAAGGAGATGGTAATTATTACGGTCAATTGTTATCCAATAAAAAAGGACTAAAATATACTTGGGCAGTACGCTGGTATGCCTCTTGGCTAGGAAAGGGAGGATACTCCCTTTTTCCGTCAAAGCCATTAGTACAAAATATTGGTTTTGACCAATCGGGCATTCATAGCAAAGCTGAAGATAATCGTTTTTTCAATCTGCCAATAGATTCTTTAGATATTAAACATCAGCCTATAAGTGAAAACCAAGAGCTACGTCGTCATATTAACGATTTTTATTTAAAAAATAAACCATCCTTAATGATGAAAGCAAAAAATTATTTTCTCAATAAAATATACCATTAAAAACCTAGTCAATCTTGAATCAACTTATTCAATGGTATAAAAAAGTATATCGTAAATGGCACCTTTTTTCTATTTCTTATGAAGAAAATGTCGAAAAAGGCAAATATAGTCGCTTGTTTAAACCCCACGAAATTAAAAACGTAACTATCGGCGACTATTCGTATATTTCGCCCAATGGAAAAGTTTCTTTTACACAAATCGGAAAATTTTGCTCAATTGGAGCAAATTTTTCTTGTGGTCGAGGTATTCATCCTACCAATGGCGTTTCTACAGCCCCTATGTTTTATTCTACTCTAAAGCAAAACCGATTTACTTTATCAAAAACTAACAAAACTAAGGAGCGGATAAAAATTACAATTGGCAATGATGTATTTATAGGAAGTAATGTAACCGTTTTGGATGGAGTGAATATTGGAGATGGAGCAGTAGTAGCTGCGGGTGCTATAGTCGTAAAAGACGTACCTCCTTATACCATTGTAGCAGGCGTGCCTGCAAAGTTCATTAAATATAGATTTAATGAGCAAATTATTCAAGACTTATTACAATTAAAATGGTGGGATGGAGATATGCACACTCTGCAATTGGTAGAACAATATTGGGATGATGTACCCCAGCTAATTGAAAAACTAAAAAATCAAAAATTACTTCTTTCAACCACAAAAAAGCAATGATAATGAGGACTTTTGTGCGAAATTTAGGTTTTGATATAATCAAGTATCCGTATAAAAATCTTAAAAATCGGATGAAGCTTTTCAAGCACTATCAGATTAATATGATTTTTGATGTTGGTGCAAATATAGGCCAATATGCTACTTCTTTAAGAAGTAGTGGATACAATGAATATATAACTTCTTTTGAACCTATATTTATAGCTTATCAAAAGATGCAAAACAATTTCAGGAATGATTCTAAGTGGAAAGGAGAACATTTTGCATTAGGGAATTTTGATGGGGTATCAGAAATAAATATTTCTGATAATTTAGTAAGTAGTTCTATCCTAGAGATTACAGATACTCACATTGATTCGGCTCCGACATCGGTTTATAGCAAAAAGGAAAAAATACAGGTGTATAAACTTGATACGATAATAGACAAATATGATTTAAGTGATTCTAATCTCTTTGTCAAAATAGATACTCAGGGTTTTGAAAAACAAGTGATTGAAGGTGCAGAAAAAAGTCTTTCAAAAATAAAAGGATTTCAAGTAGAATTATCATTGACAGAACTTTATCAAGGAGAAGCTCTTTTCAAAGAAATGTTGGATTTATTAAACAGTAAAGGCTATAATTTATATTACTTAGATCCTGGTTATGCACATTCAGAAACAGGGCGTTTATTACAAGTAGATGGAATTTTTTTTAGAGATTAAATGAGTGTTGATTTACAAAGCATAAAAGATAGTCTTACTTATTTTTTTGCTTTTATACTTGGCCTTTTTGGTGCAAGCCCCAATTATATTGCAGATTTTGCTTTGATTATGCTATTTGTATTGACTTTTAAAAAATACAAGTTGCAAGGAATTATTTATAGCTTACTCATTATTTTGTACGCACTTATTTATACTGTTTTTTCGTACTATCATGGCTTCAAAAATATTAATGGGTGTATTTATTTGTTCTGTTTTTATGTTATACTTTTCTTTGCAGGGCTTAGCTTTAGAAGTTCTTCTAAAGAAAAGTATGTCTCAACTGTTAAGCTGCAAAGATTTCTTTTCGTATTTATACTAGGTGTATCTATATTCTTTATTCGTAGTTTTTATAATACAGACCCTGAAGTTGTTTTTTTTGAACGGATGATTATTAATTGCTGGAATGGTAGTGGCATAAATGCTACGGCATTTGCTCCAATGGGTAACCTCAGCTTTTTATTTATTCCTATTATGTTATTTTCACGATTAAATCTATTTTTTGTTCTTTTAATGATAGGTTTGATTATATCAAACCTCGGCATCAATTTTTTGCTTGGTAACCGTGGCCCCATATTGATATTAGGCATTTTACTATTATTGTGTTTTTATATTAAAAGAATTTCTCTAGTAAAAAAAATAGGTTATGCTGTTGTGTTTTCTACAATAATAGGTGCAAGTTTGTTTTATTTTTATGATATTATTGAACAATCTCCTACTTTTCAAAGAATATATAATAATGGTTTTGATACGCCTCGTTTTGAATACTATGGATATGTTGATGATCTGTTTAAATATTCAATGCTCGGAGGAGGAGAAGTGAATAAAATGCATGAGATAACATATTTTCATAATACCATTTTAGATGCTTTTAATGAGGTAGGAATCTTGGGAGCTATAATTATCTTGCTTATTGTTATTGTAAATGGAATTGATGTTTTACGTGGTATTTTAAAAA
This sequence comes from Saprospiraceae bacterium, assembly GCA_020630455.1. Lineage (GTDB taxonomy): Bacteria > Bacteroidota > Bacteroidia > Chitinophagales > Saprospiraceae > JAHDCE01. Next base: position 5,319 of record JAHDBK010000090.1, on the reverse strand, counting down.
AGTCAAACAACTTTGACTTTGTAATTGGTATCTCTATTAGTGTAATATTAATGATTACTCTTGTTGCAGAACCCTTAACTAGTGCTCCAACTATTATATTAAGCACTTACTTTTTTGGATGTGCCTTGCTAAAAAATGCGTTGGCTAAAACCTAAAAATTATTCGTTTTGAACGATAAAATTTCTATAATAACAGTAGTCTATAACAATGTATCTCAGATAGAAGAGACAATGTTAAGTGTCCTCAACCAAAAATATAATAATACTGAATATATTGTAATTGATGGACAAAGTTCTGATGGAACGCTAGACATTGTTTATCAATATAAAAATGATATAGATATTATAATTAGTGAACCTGATAAAGGTATTTATGATGCCATGAATAAAGGAACAAAATTGGCAACTGGTGACTGGATATTATATCTCAATTCTGGTGATTGTTTATATGACAAAAATACATTAAGCAATATTTTTAAAAACCAAAACTATTTTAAATACTCCTTCTTATACGGAGCTGTTGTAGCTAAAAGAAATGGTGTTTTGAGAAGGAGTGTTCCCAAAGATTTAGACACAATAAAAATTCAAAAACCCTTTAATCATCAGGCTCTTTTCTCTAGAAGTGCTTTGTCAAAAGCTTACCTTTTTAATTTATCCTATCCTATTTGTGCCGATTATGATTTTGTATATCATTATTATAATAAAGGAAAAAAATTTGAGTATGTACCTCATATCGTTTCAAAGGTCAATGCAGATGAAGGTGCTTCAAAACGGTCTTTGAAAAAAACGTTTGAAGAAGGAACTCAGGTGGCTTTGGCCTATGACAATAGCTTTTTTATAAAAGCTAAAAGGCAAACGCTTTATTTGGAAAAACAAATAAAGAAAAAGATATTGAATATATCTATAATTGATTTATTTCGTGATAAGTGAATAAATACTTACAAGCAGGCATATCTAAAGCGAGAGCTGTTTCATCCATTTTTAGAACGATTTCAGATTTTACTTTTTCTGTAGAGTCTAATCCTATATTTATTTTAGGTAATCAAAAGGCTGGTACATCAGCTATCACAGCACTTTTAGGAAAAGCTACAGCAAGCTCTTACATAATTGACTTGAGAACTATGCGTCAAGATGAAACCAAAGGCCTATTTTTACAACAACTTGAATTGAAGGATTTTATTTCAAAAAATTTTAAGTTTGAATTTAGCAAGAAAATAATAAAAGAACCCAATCTTACCCTTTGTTATACACAAATCAAAGAATTATATCCTAGTTCGCCCAAAATATTTATTATTCGAGATCCAAGACAGAATATTCGGAGTATTTTAAACAGACTAAAAATCCCTGGTAATCAATCCAAAATTGAATTCGATAAATATTCTAATTCTGAAATTTGGAGAAATGTTATTTATAATGATTGGTTAGGAATAACCTACCGAAATTACATCGAATCTTTAGCTAAAAGATGGAATTTTATTTGTCGTATTTATTTTGAAAATCCTAATGATTTCATCTTAGTTAAATATGAAGATTTTAATAAGGAAAAAGTTTCTTTCATTAAAGAACTTTGTGAAAACTTAGAATTAAATTATTTGAAAAATATTGATAAAGATGTTAATACTCGATTCCAGCCCAAAGGAAAAGTCAATGTTGATATTATTGATTTTTTTGGAGCAAGAAACCTTGCTATTATAGAAAATACCTGCAAAGAATTTATGCAAAAATTTGACTATAATTAACAATTACTTTTTTCAGAAGTATGAAAATAGCATTTCTAGCAGGCAAAACCTCCATACATACTACCCGATGGGTAAACGCTTTAGCAGCTAAAGGACATAATGTTCTTCTATTTACACAACATAAAGGAGGCGACAATGTAATAGAAGGTGTTAAGGTTTGTTATCTTCCTTTTAAGGGGCAGGCAGGTTATTTTTTAAACGCGAGATTCCTAATAAAAGAATTGAAAAAAAATCAGCCAGATATACTAAATGCTCATTATGCTAGTGGATATGGGACTTTGGCTAGATTAGTAAAGTTTAGTCCCTACCTTTTGAATGTATGGGGTAGTGATGTATATGAATTTCCAGATAAAAATAGATGGACTCATAATTTAATATGTAAAAATATATTGGCGGCAGATAAAATAGCAAGTACAAGCAGTATTATGGCTAAGCGGGTCAAAGACATTTGTCCTGCTATTAAAGACGATATTTCTATTACACCTTTTGGCGTAGATATGGATGATTTTTTTCCTACTCTTAACAATGATTCTAAACTAATAACAATTGGCACAGTAAAGCGTTTTGAAAAAAAATACGGGATTGATACTTTAATTGATGGTTTCTTCAACTTGTATCAACACTACCTAACAACTAATAAAAATTTAGCACTAAATCTTAGACTACTACTCGTTGGCGGAGGAAGCCAACAAGCAAAATTAGAACAGCAGGTAGCAAAACTGAATATAGAAAACTTAGTTACTTTTGTGGATGCTATTCCACATAATAAAGTACCATTTTTTTTGAACCAAATGGATATTTTTGTTGCTGTAAGTCGTTATGATAGCGAAAGCTTTGGAGTAGCTGCAATTGAAGCGAATGCCTGTGAATTACCAGTTATTGTATCAGATGTTGATGGCTTCAAAGAAGTTATTATTAATAATAGAACAGGTATTATTATTCCTAGAGAAAATCCTGAAATTTTGTGCGAAAAATTAATTTTTTTGATAGAAAATCCCAAGTTAACCAACCAACTTGCTAAAGAAGGTAAAGAGTATGTGAGAGCAACTTATTCGTGGGATGTTTGTATAGAAAACATGGAAAAATTATATAAAACTGTAATAAAAAAGCATAAATAAATTTTTATATGAATAATTATATCTTCTTTTCAATTATCGGAGGAGGATTCATGATAGCAATAATGATTTTTATTGGGTTTAGAAATCCTAGTGAAATTAATTTGAAGGACTATAATTTAGTTTGGGAAGATAAGTTTAGTGGAAGAGAATTAGATAAAAATAAATGGTCTTACAGAGTACTTGGTAAAAGAAAAAAAGGCTTTTCTGTAAAAGAAAACGTATATCTTAATGGATTTGGGAAATTAGTTATCAAAATTGATAAAATAGATGATAAGTACACAATAGGTCAGATAGGGACACATAAAACTTTTTCCACCAAGTATGGGTATTTTGAATGTCGAGCTAAAATGCATAAAAGACTAGGAGCGCACGCAGCATTTTGGTTACAGTCTGCAACTATTGATCAAGTAGGAAATCCTAAAAAAAATGGAGCTGAAATTGATATTTTTGAATACCATAACAAAACCAAAGATGTAGTTCATCAAACCATTCACTGGGATGGTTATAAAGAACATCATAAGTATAAACACCATAAAACCAAAATTCCTAAAATATCTAAAGGGTATCATACATTTGGTTTGGAGTGGACACCTGAAGAATATGTGTTTTATGTTGATGGAAAAGAAACATGGAGAACAAAAGAAGCTGTTTCAAATATTCCTCAATATATGATTTTGAGCACAGAATTATCAGGTTGGGGAGGGGATATCACAAAAGAAAAATTACCAGATAAAGTTTTGTTTGACTATGTAAGAGTTTATAAAAGAAAACAATGATTCAAATACTATTAACAATAAAATCTTATACATAAATATCATGGATGAAGAAATAAAGTATATGTTGGAGTTAAATAAAAAACAAAAAAAATATTATGAATCTAATAGTGATCCAACATTAAAATCTAAAGGTAATTTACTAACAAAAGTTTGGCGTAATTTAAGAAGAGGGCAACAAGATTTAAGAGATGAGCTCGGTATTGGAAACTATATTAACAATTTACATACCCAATGGCTAGGAAATTTATCTGACAAAAAAGTACTAGATTTTGGATGCTATTCTGGCAATGATTTGAGCTTATATATTGCTGAAAAAAGTAAATCCTACACGGGACTAGACTTGAGTGAAACAGCTATATCTTCCTTAAATGAAAAATTAGCAGAAAATAATATTTCTAATGCTAGAGCTATTGCTTGTGACTTTTTATCAGATGATTTTACCTTAAAAGATTTCGACATTATTTATGCAAAAAGTGTTTTTCATCACTTTGAGCATATGGAAGTATTTTTAAAAAGAGTCCATGAAGTACTAAAACCAGGAGGAATGGTTATCACTTTTGATCCTTTACAAACGTCTTATCCCGTTCTGTTGGCTCGAACACTTTATCGCCCTTTTCAATCCGATAGACATTGGGAGTGGCCTTTTACTAAAAAAACTTTTGAGCTAATTCAAAAAAACTTTCAAATACAGCATGTACAAGGTACGATGGGGCAGGCGAAGTGGGCAGTTCCTCTTGCCTTCTTTTCAACCAAGACAGCTATCAAATTGGGTAAAAAATGGAATGAAGCAGATAAAGTTGAATCCACGAAACTAGGAAATGGCCTCTACAAATGTATGCAGGTTTCTATGTGTTTAATAAAGAAGTAATGAATACTTTCAATCATAAAGTTTCCATAATTACTCCTGTTTATAATTCAGCTGCTTTCATCGCTGAAACTTTAAATGCTGTAATTAATCAAACCCATACCAACTGGGAATTAATTGCTGTAGATGATTGTTCTAAGGATAATTCGCTGTCCATCCTTGAAGAATATGCAGTAAAGGACAAGCGAATAAAAATTATTATCCAAGATGAAAATCAAGGCCAAATTACTGCTCGTAATATGGCTTTACAAGAGGCAACAGGTCGTTATATCGCCTTTTTAGATAGTGATGATATTTGGAAACCACATAAACTGGAGCGACAGCTTCAATTTATGAAAAATAAAAATGCCGCTATTGTTCATTCTTATTATGAAAATATAGACGAAAATGGTGATAAATTAAATAAAACCATCAAAGCTCCTTTGATAGTTAACTATAAACAGTTGCTAAATACCAATTACTTAGGATGTCTTACTGTTTTGTATGACACTAAAAAAATAGGCAAACACATGATGCCTTATGTGGGTAAACGAGACGATTGGGCTTGTTGGCTCAATATCCTCAAGCAGGGGCATGTGGCATATTGCATTCCTGAAGTCTTAGCTTTCTATCGGATTCATTCCAATTCTCTATCTAGCAATAAAATGAAAACCTCAATGTACAATTGGGGGATTCTTAGAAATAATCAAAATTTACCCATTCCTCAAGCAGCATACCACTTTAGTATGTATTTCTTTTTGAGTATCAAAAAATACTATTTAAGTTAAATGAATAAAATACTTTTCTCAGGTGCGTCAGGATTCATAGGATCTCATTTTCACG
>JAHDBK010000089.1:8384-10370 GCA_020630455.1 Saprospiraceae bacterium | reverse complement strand
GAATATCATTAAAAAGACAATTTAGCTATAATCAATTTTTCGTAATAACGTCTACTATATATTTACAAAATTTCTTTATTTTTGTTAATAACTATTTTTTGTTATCTTTTTGATAATCAATTTGTTAATATATGTCTAGTATAATTATCAACATATTTTCTTTTTGGATGTTAATAACAAATTTTTGTTATTTTCATAATAAAAAAATAGATTTCCATGGTCCTGTACATGAAGCTATTAAACGATTGACAAAGAAAATAGAAATGCATCCTGATAGTGCTAATTTGTATTTCTCTAGAGGTCAATATTACGTTATTGATGATGATTTTAACAATGCTTATTGTGATTATAAAATTGCTTTAAAATTAGCTCCTGAAAAAGAAGTATTTACACAATTATTATATGCCAAATTATATAATCATTTTAACAAACCTCGACTCGCTTTCTTTTATGTTAATCAATTCTTAGAAAGTCATCCCAATTCGAATGATGGCTTGATTACTAGGGCTTCAACATATTTCCTACTAGGTAATGAAAAATCTGCATTAATCGATATAGAAAAGATGCTACAACAAAATTTTGAAGCTAAACCCGATTATTATTATCAAATTAGTGATGCCATTATCAAGCATGATTCTACTGAATACCAAGAAGCTATACATTGGTTAAGAAAAGGAGAAGAAAGACTTGGCTTTAATATCGCTTTAAAATCAAAAATAATCGACATTCTAGTCCGATTTAAAAATCATGATGAAGCGATTAATGAAATTGACTCCATTATCAATCAACTCCAAAGAAAAGAAAAATGGATAATTGAAAAAGCTAAAATTTTAGAAAAACAAAATAAATACTCTGAAGCATATCAATTATATGAAAAAGCATTTACAGACATACAATCTTTGCCCAACAGGCATAAAAGCACAGTTGCTGCTATGAAAATGGAAGCAGAAGCTATAGAAGGAATGATTAGACTTCAAGAAATAAAAAATGGCGATTAATAAAGAATATTCTTTATTAATCGCCATTTAAATTATCTTTTTTATAAACTAAAAAGTTGCACAACCCGCTTTCCTCCTCACTCTATTCCTACTACCTACTAATCCATTATCAGTAAAATTATAAGATACAATAATTCCTGAAATAAAATACCAATCTAAATTATCAGAATTACCGCGTGCTTGCCCAGGAGTTGGTGCAGGTAAATCAGGGTTTAGAATATCACCTTGATATGATAACTCTGCTGCCAATTCTCCATTAGCTGCTGCTAACTCTGTTAAATCCATATAGATAGTACTCACATCGTCTAAATAATCTGTATTTGTTTTCCTAACTCCTACCTCAAAATTCAAATTCCATTGGTCGTTGATTGCATATTTCACACCTGCTCCAAAAGGAATAGATAATTGAGTCAATTTATATTTTTCAGGTCTACCTGCCATGCCTTGCCCTTCTGTACCTAAAGGTTGTAAATTATGCCAAGAACCTTCGTGATAAGCTTGAGGCTTAAAATTATAAGCAGCAACTCCTAAAAATAAATATGGTGAAAAAGTTTTTTCTAAATTATACGGTTGATATCCCAAAATATTCCATTCACCTATTAATGCTAATTCAAAAATATTAGACCTAAAATTAAGATTCCTAGTCGACCTAAAATCACCTGAATTACTCTTGAAATCATCAGCAGAAATTTTAGCATAGTCAAACCCTAAACGAACTGAAATTTTATTTCCAATATTATATCGACCTAAAACTCCAGCAGCAAAATGCATCTCTCCGAAACTCGACCAAACACCCGAAGGAGATAAGTCCCCTGAATAACTTGACACTCCTGCTTTTAATCCTAATTCCATTTGTCCAAATGTTACAAAGGGAATTAAAGTAAATACTAAATATAATAATCCTTTTTTCATTAATCTATAATTTTTATTATTGAAACCCTCAAAGTTAATACCATATTTTTAATATTACAATTATATCATATATAAA
>JAHDBK010000089.1:0-8374 GCA_020630455.1 Saprospiraceae bacterium | reverse complement strand
CCCATTATAAATACTAAAATGTATTAATACTTATCATATAAACGAATAAAAAAATTAAAAAGCAGCTTTGAAGAAAATATTTTCGTTTTTAGTATAAATCATAAATCCATGAAAAATTTTAAACTCCTAATTATTCTTACTTTACTTAGCCTACCCAATTTTATCAATGCACAAATATTAAAGGGCAACAAAACAGACTCTTTAAAACATAAGATTAGAAATGTAAAATTAAGCACCCAAGAGAAAAGATTAAGTTATACTTATCAAAGTCTAATGCTTATATCTGGCTACGCAACTCCTCTTTTCTTTAATGATATTGAAGGAGGATATTATTATAATTTCTTAATTTATAATAATTCAGCAGATGAATTTATTATCAATAGAAATCAATTTTATATAAATTTGAGAAGAAATTTTAAAAGGTCTGCATTTGAAATAGGCTTACAAAAATACAATACAAGTTCTATTCACTATATCTCTATAAATAATCAAATTTATACCCACATAGATAAAAGAAATTACCTAATTGGCAAAATTAACTATACACAATACCCTCTTAAACACTTTAAAAAATTTAATTTAAATCCTTACTTGGGATTAGCTTTAAATTTTGACATCGGACATGCTCTTCTCCCAAAAATTGGGGGCATATTGGGTATAGATTATAATTTATACAATAATCGCATATTTTTAAACCTCAGATATGAAAAATCCTCTATCACTAATCAAATTCAAATAGGAATTAGAATTAGGTATCAAAAAGAAAATATGGTGGATTATCTCATGAAAAAAAATAAAGTCCTTAAGCCAAAAAGAATAAAAAGCAAAGGTATTCTTAATTGAAAAAACTTGTAGTTTCACTCCCTCAAATTAGGCGAAGTATTTTATTGAGATATTAATTATTTAAAAATAAAAAAAATAAAAAAAACTCTTTATTTTTGAGTGTAAATTATATGCCATATTATTTTAATAAAATAATAAAAATCACTATCTTTGCATATCTTTAAATACACATGATTTTTAACAAATAAAACGTATATGGCATCTCAAAGGATTATTCCTATTAGTTTAGAAGAAGAAATGAAAAGTGCCTACATTGATTATTCAATGTCGGTAATTGTATCTAGAGCCCTCCCAGATGTACGAGATGGCTTAAAACCTGTCCACAGAAGAGTATTATTCGGCATGTCTGGTTTAGGTTTAACATACAACAAAGCACACAAAAAATCTGCTCGTATAGTCGGTGAAGTTTTGGGTAAATATCACCCTCACGGTGATTCTTCCGTTTATGATACTATGGTGCGTATGGCTCAACATTGGTCATTGCGTTATCCTCTAGTAGATGGTCAAGGTAACTTTGGCTCAATGGATGGTGATAGTCCTGCTGCAATGCGTTATACAGAAGCAAGACTTCGTAGAATTTCGGACGAATTATTAACTGATATAGATAAAGACACCGTTGATTTTTCTTTCAATTTTGATGATACGCTCCAAGAACCGACTGTATTGCCTACCAAAATTCCAAACCTATTAATCAATGGAGCATCTGGTATTGCTGTTGGTATGGCTACTAATATGCTACCTCACAACTTGAGTGAAGTAATTGATGGTACTGTAGCAATGGTAGACAAGCCAGACATTACGGTTGAAGAATTGATGCAATATATCAAAGCTCCTGATTTTCCAACAGGAGGCACTATTTATGGTTATGATGGTGTAAAAGAAGGTTTTGAAACAGGTAGAGGACGTGTTGTTCTAAGAGGAAAAGCAGATATTCAAGAACATAACAATAGAGAAAGAATCATCATTAATGAGATTCCTTATCAAGTCAACAAATCCATGTTAGTTGCTAAAATAGCTGACTTGGTAAATGATAAAAAAATTGAAGGAATTTCTGATATTAGAGATGAATCAGATAGAAAAGGGCTTAGAATCGTAGTAGAAGTAAAACGCGATGCACTAGCTAGTGTCGTATTGAGTAAATTATACAAATATACTCCTCTTCAAACTTCTTATGGTATCAATAATGTCGCTTTGGTAAATGGTCGTCCAAGAACCTTAAACATAAGAGAAATTCTTGATGAATTTATTAAGTTCCGTTTGGAAGTTATCGTTAGAAGGACTCAATATGACTTGAACAAAGCAGAAGAAAGGGCTCATATCTTAGAAGGATTAATGATTGCCATTGACAATTTAGATGAAGTTATTGCTTTGATTCGAGCAAGTAAAACACCTGAAGACGCAAGAAATGGTTTAATGGAGCAATTTAAATTATCTGAGGTTCAGGCTAGAGCCATTCTAGATATGCGTCTTCAAAAATTAACAGGTCTTGAAAGGGATAAAATCAAAGCAGAATACGAAGAAATTAAGACTTTAATTGATACATTAAAAGGCATTCTTGCTGATGAAGGAATACAAAGAGGTATCATTAAAGATGAATTAGCAGAAATCAAAGAGAGATACGGCGATGAAAGAAGAACAGATATCAACTACGCTGGTGGCTCAATCAGTATAGAAGATATGATTGCTGATGAAGATATGGTAATCACCATTTCTCACTTAGGTTATATCAAAAGAACCAAAGCTACTGAGTTCAGAACTCAAGGACGTGGAGGCAAAGGAGCTAGGGCATCTAAAACAAGAGATGTTGATTTCATAGAGCATATTTTCTCTGCAACTACCCATAATTATTTACTTCTATTTACTGAAGCAGGAAGGTGTTTTTGGTTGAGAGTTTACGAAATACCTGAAGCCTCTAAAACATCTAGCGGTAGAGTAATCCAAAACATTGTCAATATCCCTAAAGATGATAAAATCAAGGCTTATATTAAAATACAAGACTTGAAAGATGATGAGTTTATTAATAATAATTATATCGTTTTCTGTACTAAAAAAGGAGTCATTAAGAAAACATTGGTAGAAAGTTTCTCTAGACCTCGTACCAATGGTATCAATGCTTTAACGATTAGAGAAGATGATCAATTATTAGAAGTAAAATTGACAAACGGTTCTTCTGACATTTTAATTGGAAGTCGTTCTGGTCAAGCCATACGTTTCCCTGAATCTAAGGTAAGGTCTATGGGACGTGCTGCCGCAGGTGTAAGAGGCATTACATTACAAGGACCTAAAGACGCCGTTATTGGTCTTATCACAATGAATCCTGAAGAAGAAGATAAAAAAGTACTGGTCATTACTGAAAAAGGAAATGGCAAACGCTCTGAATTAGAAGAATATAGAATAACCAATAGAGGTGGTAAAGGGGTTAAAACATTAAACGTCACTAAAAAAACGGGTGATTTAGTAGTCTTGAAAGCAGTAGATGAAAATCAAGATTTAATGATTGCTACTAAAAATGGAATCAGTATTAGAGTGGCTGTAAAAGATTTACCAATTCTAGGAAGAGCAACTCAAGGGGTTAAAGTAATTAGAATAAATGATGATGATGACATCGCCGATGTTGCCTTAATTGAAGCAGCTGATGAAGATGAAAATGAAGAAATTTTGAATGAAAACGGCGAAGAGAATACAGAAAACGATGCTCAAGAAGTTGACAATTCTGATGAAGAGTAACTACTAAAATCTGTTTCTAGCAGCATTTATTCATTAAAAATAGTTTATATACTGACGATTTAAGCTATTATTAATATATTTTGAATAGTTTTTAACTTTATTTATAAATATAATTCACGATATTAGCGACCGATTAATTTATTTTTTAAACAATTATTACAAATAATGAAGAAATTTTTCATAACCATTTTATGTATAGCAACTTTTGCTTTAACATTATCTGCACAAAAATTACCTAAAGAACTAAAAACGGCGAAAAAAGCACTTAACGCTTCTAATTACAAAGATGCTTTGAATGCTATTGATGCTGCATTACAAATACCAGAAGCGGCTGGAATGGCTGAAGCATGGGCTGTAAAAGGCGATATCTATTCAAGCATGATTTCAAATGATGTTGATGAGTATTTAAAATCAAAAGTGACCAATACTGAGTACAAAATTCAAACAGTTCCTTACGCTTCTAAAGCGGTAGAAGCATATCAAAAAGCATTAAGCCTTTCTACTGGTGATGCTGATAAAGGACAAAAAGCATCAGTTAAAGGATTGAATAATCTAGCCAACAGTATGAGTACTATCGCTAGTGAATTGTACAATCTTCAACAATATAAAGATGCTTATACTTGTTTCAATACTATTCTTCAATCTAGAGATTTATTGTCTGGAATTGGTAAAAATAGTATTTTAGAAAATGAAGAAGACTTTAGTTTAATTCAATTCCATACTGGTTTAGCAGCTGTAAACGCTAAAGAGAATGATGCAGCTAATGCTATTTTCCAAAAATTAGTAGACAAAGAATATAAAGAACCTGCTATTTATCAACAATTATTCAATGGTTTAATAGATACTGACGAAGAAGCAGCTATGGAAGTATTGAGTAAAGGTAAAAAAGCTTGTGCTGATGTCGAAGGAAGCCAAACCGCTTTCTTATTTGCTGAAATCAATTACTATCTTAGAAAAAATGACTTGGTTAAATTAGAAGAAAAATTAACGGATGCTCGTGCAGCAGAACCAGATAATGTATCTCTAGTATTTGCTTCAGGTACTGTATATGATGGTATGTATCAAAATGCTATTGAAAGTGGCGACGAAGCTACTGCTAAAAAGAATTATGACGAAGCAAAAAAATTCTATGAAAAAACTTTAATGATGCAAGAAGATCACGCTGATGCTTGTTATAATTTAGGTGGACTTGCTTATTCTAAAGCAGCCTCTTTAAATGACATTATTAAAAAATTAGACGAAGATAGTACAAATGAAGGTATCCGTAAATATAAAGCTAAAAAAGCAGAACGAATTGCTCTAATTGATGAAGCAAGACCTTTCTTTGAAAGAGCTTTAACTATGGACCCTTCTCATCGTAAATCAATGATTGCTCTTAAAGAAATTCACGCATTCAAAAATGAAATAGAATTATCTAAAAAATATTCTGATATGTTGGAAAATTTAGATGAAAATTAATAAAAAAGTATAAAGTACTGAGTACTTCAAAATACAAAAAAAGACTTAGGGTGATGTATCCTAAGTCTTTTTTTATAACGAAAAAGAAACGATATGAAAACTCAACAAGCCATCATTATTTGCAATCATTCCAAGCCCAATTTATTAAGCCAAGCTATTATTAATGGTAGAAGTTTTTTAGATTACCATTTGGATTTTTTGTATTATCACCAATTTAAAAATATCGTTTTTTATATTAATGATGATTTTTTATTTATTAAAAATATTTATAAAAATCGTTATAAGAATATCCAAATTCAATATTTAAAAGGAAACGAAACATTTAAAAAAGCAATCGAAGATAGTGCCGAATTACTTCCAGAAAATAGCTTTTATGTGCTTCATGCACACCTCCTTTTCTATGCTGATTTATGGGACATGAATGATTGGTTACAAGAACATCCTGACTGCCATTTTATCCAAGCATTCCCCTACCCTAGTCCTCCACTTGAAGCCGCTATTTTTTTAATCCGAAAAGATTTTTTCAGCACCAAAGTTTTCAATTTAAAAGCATTCAATCAAGAAAAAGCATATCACATTGAAGTCAAAAATGAAGAAAAACTACAAGAATTTCAAACCCATTTTAATAGCTTAGATATTCAATCATTAGTTAAAAAAATTAAAAAAGATAAAGAATATTCTTTATTTTTAGATAGAGATGGCGTAATCAACAAACGTATTAAAGGCAATTATGTAAAATATGTCGAAGAATTTGAATTCATGGAAGGAAGTGATGATGCTATTGTAAAATTAAGCCCATTTTTTAAGTATATTTTTGTTGTCACCAATCAACAAGGAGTGGGAAAGAACATTATGAATGTAGAACTCCTACACGATGTACATCAGCACATGAAACAATGTATCGTAGATAAAGGGGGTAAAATAGACGCCATGTATTACTGCCCCAAACTTGCCAAAAACAATCCTAAATGTAGAAAGCCCAATATCGGTATGGCACTACAAGCCCAAAAAGATTTTCCTGATATTGATTTCAATAAAGCCATCATGGTAGGAGATTCTATTAGCGATATGCATTTTGGACAACTCATGCAAATGACTACCGTTTTTGTAGAAACAAAAGAACCCGAAGAAATTAAAGCCGCTCAAAAAGAATTCATCCATTTCACTTTTGATGATTTAGTGGCATTTGCTAGTCATTTTTAGGATATAAAGAATTTCTCCTTGAAAATTGTTATTTCTTCAAGCCCCATTTATAAGATAAGGCTATACTACATATTGAGGAAATAATAAAAGGTAAAAATATTAAAGTGAATAAGTCAATATCTGTATGTAATTCTATATAAATATTTCCAATTCCTTTTGTATTATCTTCTATCAAGAAATAAACAACCAGTGGTATTAAAAGATATATAGAAATATATGTGATGATTAATAAAACACTCCATTCTATATTTTTAAAAATTAAATTAATTATTTTAGTAATAAAAAATAAAAGAAAAAACAATATTATAAATCTTAAAATATATGTTGTAGCTATTAAACTCGCAGGGCTACCCAAAAGAAAATTAATAAACAAATTAGCTAATGAGTCAATGCATAAAAATAATAATAAATAGGTTAATGTTCTCATTTAAAACTAAATTTCACTTATGTATTATTGTAATTTTAGATTAAAAACATAGTTAAATATAAAGAAATTTTGTTATTAATTATCATTATAAAAATTTTACTAGCATATATTTAGAAGGAGATTGAATCTCCTTTAATGAGAGGGTTATTAATCATCAAAACTAATCAATTTACCCAATTTTTTCTTTCTTGGACGATGTGTTTTAATTGTACATTGACTCCAAATTTTTCTTGAAGATGGCGAGTCAAAGCATCTGCACAAAAAACGGAACGGTGTTGCCCTCCCGTACAACCAAAACTCACCATTAGGCTTTCAAAATTGCGTTCTATATAATTTTCTACCGAAGCATCTACCAAGTGATATACTTCCTGTAAAAAGGCTTGGATATGACTTTCCGCCAAAAGAAAATCTTTTACGGCTTGGTCTCTACCTGTCTGTTTTTTGTAGGGAGCATATCGACCTGGATTATGTATGGACCTACAATCAAACACGTATCCACCACCATTCCCAGAATCATCTTGAGGAATGCCTTCTTTATAGGAAAACGAACGAACTTTTACAACCAAGGGACTTGCTGCCCCTTTGTTTTTATCGAATGTTTTGAGCTTTTCATTTTGACACATTTTATGCAAAATAGATTTTAAATAATCAATATTCAAATCTAAATCAACATTTTGAAGCCACCATTCTATATTTTTTAAAGCCAAAGGAATGCTTTGAATGAAATATGTCATTTTCTCGATTAAGCCCCTTCTTCCGTATGCCCCCAAGGTTTGTAAAAAACGAATCAACAAAAAAGCATAGAACTCATTTTTAAAACCTTGTTCATTAATTGGAATATATTTTTGAGCTTCATTTATATAATAATCTAATAATTCATCTCTAAGTGATTGTGGGATATTCGCCTTAGCTTGATACAACAAAGAAGCTAAATCATAAGCCAATGCCCCCTTGCGTCCCCCTTGATAATCTATGAAATAAGGTTCATCATTGACAATCATGATGTTACGACTTTGAAAATCGCGAAACATAAAAAAATCTGACTTTATACTTGCCAAATAGGAGCTTAAAGTATTAAAATCTTCTTGTAATGTATTTTCATCATAATGAATATCATTCATATTCAAAAAATAATACTTAAAATAATTCAAATCCCATTGAATAGCTGTTACATCGAAACGCTCCCTTCCTAAAACGTAGGAATAATCTAAACCCTTTGCCGCTTCAATTTGCATTTTACACAATTGGCTAATTGATTTTTGATATAATAATTGTAATGCGGAGGGAAAAGCTTCTTGTCCTTTTCTCAATTTTTGATTCCAAGACATGAGGCTCTCATCTCCTAAATCTTCTTGTAAATAATAAGTATTTTCTTCTTGTGCAATTATGGTAGGCACATTAATTCCCTTATCTTTAAAATGTTGAGAAAAAGATAAAAATGCTTTATTTTCAGCGGTATTATCACCATAAACACCTATTACGGTATGCTCATCATGAGAAAGTCTAAAATACCTCCTCCCCGATGCCGTATGTGGAAAAGCATATACCTTCTGAACTTCTTGATTAAATGTTTTTTGATATAAATCCTTTAATTTTAAAATGATTTGTTCTGACACTTTTCTATTTTTTATACAAATTTACAATTTCAATCAACAATTTAAGAGTATGTTTAAAAATTTATCACAATGAGAATCAATAGATTGAGCTTTTGGCGAA
>JAHDBK010000088.1:6701-10477 GCA_020630455.1 Saprospiraceae bacterium | reverse complement strand
CTAGAAAAACTTACAAATAAAATTTTAAGCAACTAATTCATCCAGGAGATTCTTAAGATCTTCTTTAGAAAGTAGAGCAGATAGTATATTAATTTGCTCATCATATGTTTCACGATGAATCAGACCTTCTTTTAAGAGCTTATTTAGTATTTGAACTTTATCTACCATTAGCCACCTTATTTAATAAATCCCACTTTTCGTTGTCTTTAGTTAAAGGCGTATGCTTAAACACATAAGATATAAGATCTTTAATGTTACTTTTCAATTTTTCTTCAGTATATATTACTGCTTTATGTATAATCCTACAGAAAAAAAACAAAATTGAAGATGAAAACAAAAGCACTGCTATATAGATCCATAAACTAAAATCTTTAGTCATTGGATAAAATGTAAATAATAAATAAAATAGACCAACAAACAGTACTACACTAGAAAGCAAACTAAATGCTTTAGAATATTCTGCAACAACTACACTAGAAGCGAACTTTAACAATAATCCACTACTAATCATCACCAATGGCAAAGCAAGAGCGAATAAAAAAGACGTCATGTAAGGAAACCCAAAAATTCCTTTTTGATCAAACCTCACAAATAAATGTAGAAATGGCGATAATACTATAGTAAAAGCCAAAAAAGATATATATATACTACTCGTGGCTGTCAGGTACCCCGTTACAGTTTCTATCACTCGGTGGACATATTTTGTCTTTATCTGTTGCGAATTGTTCTGTTTCTTCATTGTTTATATCAGTTGTTGGGCTACATGATATAGTAACGAATAATAATAGTAATACTGCAAGTGTAGATGTAAATTTTTTCATTTTTCTGTTATTTAAGTGTTTAAACAAAAATAACAAACACACAGCTTGAATGAAACTTTATTAGTCGTTATTACTTCATATAATAGTTGTCTCGAGGGAATCTTAACAATAGTAAATGTACACAGTATGCGACTTTAAAGCAAAAAACGAATTTTTATTTGCGAAAAAATTAAAAATAAAAACTTTAGAAAAACACTCCCAGACGTTGATATGATTAAGTTTACGGGTTAACCCGTAAAATAAAACCGAATGATTTTATTCTATTGTATATCAGCAACATAAGACTTAATTTTGAGGCGATAAAAATAACACCGAGTATCTGTGCATTTCATCGAATATGTGTTTTTGAGCCGCTAGTAAAAGTGCTGAAAAACAACAAAGTAAGGTAACACCTTACAAAAAGTAATGCATTGCCTTACTTGGATTTCCGTGTTTAGAGCCTTCAGCTAATAGTTTTATCAAATTCTAACCAATTCCTCTACTTCAATATTTAACACATCTGCTATTTCAAAAAGAGTTATTAAACTAGGTGTAAGCAATCCCCTTTCTATTCTACTAATGGTAGTGTGATCTTTATTTATTTCGAAGGCTAATTGCTTTTGAGATATATTATGTATTTCTCTTATCCTTTTTAAATTATCTCCAAATCTCTTCTTTAATATTTTAATATCTGGTTCATCCACATGGTAAAATACTGTATAAATCCTATGATGAATTAGGCGAATTCGCCTAATTGAATATATCGAATATGAAGCGGTCTAGCCCACACGGCCTTATTAAAATTTGAAATCCAAAGTAAATCGGTTAGATTTGTAGTGAATATATAAGGAATATACCCAATTGGGTATATTCCTTTGTTGGCAATAATATGAAAAGACTAAAACGAAATTGGAAATGGTTACTTGGAATAGGAATTTTTCTTCTTGTCTATAAAATCCTTGTTCCTTACCAATATAATTTCTATTTAGAAAGAGATTTAATTGACTTTGGGCTAACCGATACACTTATCATTATTGGAATTGTATTTCTGATTTCCGTCTTTGTTTTCTACCGTTTTTTATCAATCGAAAAGGACATAACGCTCAGAATAATGAAAACTTTTGCTTTTTCTGTATTTATGGGAATTGTATATTTTATCTGGATTCAAAGCATAATAATTGCTTCTGGTTTATTTATAAACCGTATAACCAATACTGATAAAGTGACGGAACGTTTTGAAATCACCTACGTTATGAAAAATGGAGAAGTCGGAATTAGGTCTTTAGAAGACCAATATTTTGAGAGAACTGAAAACAAGTTTGCGGAATCCGACCTGAATAAAATAAAAGAAGGAGACACAATAAAGATAGATTTTAATAAAGGTGTTTTGGGGAAAAAGTATTTGAACTCTGGAAAAATAAACATATCTGAATAAAATACTATTGCCAACACCGTGTATAATTAATTGCTTGGTTCACTGCCGACTTACGAACATTCCTGCGGAATATTCTATCCGTGATTTATTTGCTAACTTACTCGCTTAACCACGCAACTAACCATACACATCAACGTTAGCCACAAGCTGAAAAAACAACACTAAAGAAAAATAATAAACTGAATGACCGAAGATAAAGTTAGAGATAAAGCAGGTAAAATTTTAGGATTTGTAGATACAGAATCTGCTAAAAGTGGTGTTGGACAAATAACCTCTTTTAATCAACTTGGATTTAAAGGTGTAAAAGATAGACCAGATGGTTGGTACTTACCGAATGAAAAAAGTTTCCCAGCGATAATATTAGAGACTAAAAGTGAAACTACTGACTTAAAACAAGCTCACATTGATGAACTATTAAAAAACACTTCAATTGTCGAGAAAAAATATAAAAATCATATAGGTATTTTATACAATGGTTTTCTTGTCAAAATTTATAAAAACGGAGAGTTTTTGCGAGATGAAAATGACTTAAAAAACAAGGAATACTATTTAAGTCTATTTGCTGAAAATAAAATTGACACCAATAAGATTTATACAATAACGGCAAGGATTAATAATAATCTACATTTCAATTTTGGTATTAAGAATCTTTATCACAGAATGATATTTACTGCTTGTGCTTTAGTCGCAAAGCGATATGGCTCTGTGCTAATGAAAGGTATGAATTACACAACATTTCATACTTCTATACACACAACTTTAGCTAAAAGTTTTGATGAAGCAAGAAAGCAGAATATCAAATTAGATATTCTTTTAGAAGCTTATTCTTCAATTAAAATGAACATTACAGAAAATCAAGAAGCTATTGATGACTTCATTGAATCTGTTTGTGAAATAAGTGACAATATCAACAGTGACTTTTGGAATGGCGAGGATGTTATGGCGATTTTCTTCAATGAATTTAATCGTTATAAAGGAAAGAGTGAGAGCGGACAAGTTTTTACACCTGACCACATAACAAGTTTAATGTACAGGATTATCAACGTAAACAAAGATGATATAATTCTTGACGCAGCTTGTGGAAGTGGTGCTTTTCTCGTAAAAGCAATGTGCAATATGATAGATGAAGCAGGTGGAAATTCAACAACAAAGGCAAAACATATCAAACAAAATCAATTATTTGGTATTGAGTTAGATAAAGAAATTTATGCTCTCGCTTGTGCCAATATGCTTATACACAAGGACGGAAAAACAAATTTAGAACAACTTGATGCTCGTAATGACAAGGCAAAAAAATGGATTAAAAGCAAGAACATTACAAAAGTCTTGATGAATCCGCCTTTTGAAAATAAATATGGATGTTTAGAAATTGTTTCAAATGTATTGGAGTCGGTTAAAAGAGATACACCTTGTGCATTTATTATGCCTGACAAAAAGCTTGAAGCAAACGAGAAAAAAGCAAAACGAATTTTACAAAGGCATACGCTTTCAAAAATTATCAAACTGCCAAATGAAATTTTTTCAGGTACAACGACAAGCGT
>JAHDBK010000088.1:0-6691 GCA_020630455.1 Saprospiraceae bacterium | reverse complement strand
TGCTTGTGCAATTTTAGAAGATGGTCTTGAAACAATAAAGAATCAAGGAAGACAAGACATTAAAAATGCTTGGGAAAGTATTGAAGAGTATTGGGTTGATGTGATTTACAAACAAAGTGGAGATGATTCAATTCAATGGTTAAATTCTTCTGAAAATTTGAGTTATCAAACAGAAGAAACACCATTTCATATAACTGCCCACGATTTTAAGAAAACAATTCTAAACTATTTATTTTTCAAAGCAGAAATCAATCCTGATGAATTTAAAAGGAAAATAATAGACTACATTCTATTTGATGATTTAGGAAGTATCGATAAAGAGTTACTTAAAGTACTTACAGATAAGTTCTCAAGTAAAACAACAAGTGATAAAGTAGATATTGAAAATTGGGAAGAATTTTTAATCTGTGGGAAAGATGGTCTTTTCAAACTTGTACAGCCAAGTCCTCGGAGATTAACAGATTATCTTAATGAAGGTAAAATACCTTTTGTTGCTTCAGGAGCATTTAACAATGGTATTGAAAAATATGTTGAAACAAAGAAAAAAGAAGTTTTAGACAAGGGTAATTGTATTTCAGTTTCTGCAATTGGTGGTTTTTCTTTTTATCAAGAAAAAGATTTTATAGGTCGCGGTGGTGCAGGTTCTGCAATAAAACTGTTATACAACGAGAACTTGAACGAGAAAAACGCTTTATTCATTTGTAGCATATTGCAAATCATTCTCGCTAAATATGACTACAATACAATGCTTTCAGGTGCAAAATTGAAAAAAGAAAAAATTTATCTTCCTGTTGATAAAGACAAGAAACCAGATTGGAAATATATGGAGGATTATGCTGAAAAGGTTTTTAAAGATTTGTCTAAATGGATTGAAAAATAAAAGTCGAGTAGGTAAAGGGGAATCTCACCCCTAAACCTCTCACAGAACCGTACGTGATAGTCTCCCATCATACGGCTCTTCTTAACAAGTCAAGGCGTAAAACCATAGCTCCAATGCACAAACATACCTGGATACTGTTTGGCAGTTTCCTGTAACCATTTGTAAGCATAAAACCAATGTTTGCGCCTAAACCTCCGATATTTGTTGCGTACCCATTTTGCCAGTCGCATATTCAAAAAACGAAATACATAATGTAATTCACTCTTTCGAACCTTGCCATAGTAATAAATCCACCCCCGTACTTTATCTGCTATAATGCCTGCCAAATCCGGCAGGCGTAAGTGAACCATACGATGCAGTTTTAACTTAAACAAGGTTTGATTGATTCGTTTTTGACTTTTACGACTTATCGATGGCGTATATCCCAAATGAAAATTCCCATAGTAACCCTTAACCATTCGTGGCTTAAATGTAAATCCCAGAAAATCGAAGGTTACATAATTTACCTTAAATGGGGGATGCTTCTTTTGGTTGCGTTTACAATATACAATATTGCTCTTCCCGTCTTTAATTTGCAACTTGCATTGTTTAAAGCGGGATTTTACAGCTTCCAGTGTTCGCATCGCTTGTTTGAAATTATCGCAATGGATGATAATATCATCGGCATAACGTTCAAACTTTACTTCGGGATGATGGGTCTCTATCCATTTATCAAAAACTACGTGCAAGAAGATGTTTGCCAATAATGGACTGATTACACCTCCCTGTGGTGTACCTTTGATTCGGGGATGAATTGTACCATCTTTCTTTTGGACGGAAGCTTTTAACCAACGTTTTACGTACAAGTGAATGTGCTTCTTCCTGGTAAAATGACGTAATGCCCTAAGCATTAAATCGTGGTCTATCTCATCAAAAAAACTCTTGATGTCTAAATCTATTGCCCAATCCATCTTCATACAGTTCTCTCTGCATTGCTTGATGGCATCGTGAGCAGATTTATTTGGGCGATAACCAAAAGAATTTTTACTAAATTGTTTATCTACAATCTGATCTAATTCTTCTCGTATTACCATTTGAGCCGTTCGGTCTTGTACCGTGGGAATACCTAGCTTCCTTATTCGTCCATCGGTTTTGGATATTGCTACCTCGCGAACAGGTTTGGGAAAATAACTACCACTTGCCAATCTATTCCATACGGGATATAAGTATTTCATAGGGTGTGATTGCACTTCTAAAATAGATAGTTTATCTACTCCAAAGGCTCCTTTGTTACGCTTCACCTTTTTAAAGGCTTCCACTACCTGTCGCTTTACTATCGGTTGCGACTTTTGTTTCTCTTCGAAAATCATCCTAAAAAAATCTTTAGTTGTAATACAAATTAAAACCGTTAAGTCAGCCCCTTTGCTCCTATTCCATTACAGAATAATCATCACTACTACGGGCTAATCCGCCACTAAATAATAGTATTGCTACTTTCTACCTTGCCCTTCGGGGTTATGGTATTTTTGCACTATCATTTAGCTTCTCCTGTTCCGTAATTGAGCGGTAAGTAAAGCTCCTGCCCTCTTTATGCCGATTGCCACTTAACCAGTACATAGGTTACTCCCGTTAAGTTCTATCTCGCAAGACCGCTCATCCCTCGATTTTGACAATACTAAAGTTGTTTACGACACTTCTACAAGGGTTCAATCTCGTCTCTTTCAGCTTCTTTACTCCTACCATAGCTTAACTAAACTACTCACAATACAACAGTGGTAGCGCCTTTTACCTTATCGCTCAAGACCAAGTCGTGAAAACTAAGCACCATAAGGCGGTTTGACTGATTTGCCTATACACCCCAGTCGAGAGACCAATTCTCATTTCTTTTTCTTTATGTGAGACCTCTTTATTTTTTTTTATTTTTTTTTTTTTTTTATTTTTTTTCAAGCTCGTTTCTGAAAAAAAATGAGCCTCTCATCTCAATTACAGTTTTGTTGCTCCTCTATTTATTACTAAATTGTATCCCGAAGCAACGCAGGACACACAACTATAGGTAACAAAACCTAAACTGCATTAAAACGCAGCTTAGCCAAAACGTTGTACGCAAGCAGAAAAAATACTCAGAATTGATTAAAAAGATAATACTCGGAATTTTAGCATTTGGAATCGGATTTGGAATCGCATTGTATACCGAATCTTTTTTTCGTGAAATAATTCAAGATATTTTTAAGTGGTCAACGTCTGACAAAATCAAATTTGTCGGAAAGAATATTTATATCTTCTCTGACAAAACATATTGTATAGCATTGGGAATGATTCCTTTGATTTTGACGCTCGAGAATCTGAATAAAAAGCCAACTGAATTTCTAAAAAACGGAATTATTTGCTTAATGGTTTTTGGAATTTCTTTAATCGGAATTTCTGCTATCGATGCGAATATCAAAGTTGTGGAATGCACAGCTTGTAATGATGGAATTAGAAAATTACATTGGAACGGAATAAATTACGGACTGATTATAGGTTCAAGTGCTATTATTTCAATTATTCCAAGTCTGATAAGAATAATAAAACGGACAAAAAAAGCCAGCGTACAACAACATATATGATGTCATAGCAGCAAAAAGATCAATCGAAAGGTTTCTGTATATTTATGAAGGCGCAATGCTTGCAGAATTGAAAAGTTAGCAATCAATGCGCAGTTTTTGCCGAAAACAGGGTAACAATTTGCCCTGCTACGACACATATATTAAACGTTGTGTGTAATTAAAACAATCATAATTTATGTAACATTTACTCATACTATGACACATATATTTGATGTAATCTATAATTATGAAAAAATGAATATGAAAATTTTAAAATTAGTCTTACTATTATCAATTTGTGCTCAGTTTAAGTTATTCGGACAACTAAATATAAAATCTAAATCTGAAATACTAGATAATATTGAGTGGATTTCTACTAATCCTGTTGAAGAAGCTGACAAGGAATTTGTTTCTAAATCTGCAAGTTGTATAATGTATCAATTTGTAAAATACCCCAATTTCCCTGTTAATTTTAAAGCTTTGAAGGAGTTCTTGGATACGGATAAAAATTATAAATATTTTAATGAAATAAATATTGTTTTTACAAGTAATCAGCTAGCTAATAAAATAAAAACGGGTAATAAATATAACTTGAAATCTTCTTCTTTAGAATCATTAATTAAAGTATTAGAATATTACAAACTATTATTAAATAAAGAACCTGAACAAAAAAATGACATTTTAGATGAATATTCAAAGATGACTAAAAAAGAACTTGAAAAATATGTAAAAAAACTATTAAAAAAATAACTACACACAACACTATATATAGCAAATAGGGCGATTAGTAATTAACCAAAAGGTTGTTGTTTATTTGCAAAGTCACCAAATCTTTTGATTTGGCAGTAAAAGAAAAAAATTAAAACAAAACACAAAAGATTTGGCTTGTGGCTAAACCGAAAATAATTGCTTATTTAACCCGTAACTGACGGTTATACGAGACCGTTAGCTAACATTTGAAAATGAACAAACCGACAATAATTTTACTTCAGATTTTAACACTGTTTAGTTGTCAAAAAAACGTTGGACGGATTGACATTGCGAATGAATTACGAGGAAATACTTATGATATGACCTCAATTGGAGAAAAAGACACTTTGACTGTCGAATTTAAAGATTCAACTTACACTGTATTTGAATATAGCGACAAAAATTTACCTTGGAGAATTGCATCTTTTGACAATAACGACTTTTTAGTTTTTGATAGACGAGTAATTGCAATCCAGCAAAAAGATAAAAATAGCTTCAAAGGTCTTTTAATTGCGGATAAGGATTATGAAATAGTTTTTGAAAAAAGAAAAACTCAATGGAATAGCGAACTCCTGAATGGAATTTGGATTGAGGAAAAGAATTATTATTTACGCTTAAATGATACTATACCTAAACCTCCTCCTCCTCCAATTCCAGGGATTTCTGAAAGTGACTATAAATACCCTCCTTCTTATGAAATAAAAGATGACAGTATTATAGCTAGCTATGACTATCAAATTTCTAAATCAAAGATTGGAATAAGCAATTTAACGGAATTTATAACAATGAAATTACGAAGTGATAATAACAAGATCGAAGAGTTATGGAAAATTAAAACCCTGAACGATAGTATAATGATTATAGACAGAACTATAGAAAAAGAAAATAAGAAATTTAATTTCTTTACAACAACTGAGAAAAATATTAAACTTATTAAAAAACGTTAGCCAATCGAGTAGACGAGTGATAACCTAACGGTTACCACCCTTGCGACTTACTAATGGTTCAAGACGTTACTCATGCCCATAAGGGACTTGCACCCTCTAGATTAATTATTTACCTTGCCGTAAATAAAAGATGCCCATGCTGGGCACACACACCGTGTATAATTAATTGCTAGAGTTTGGTATGTTCTAATCGGAAAATTCTCCGAATTTTCCTCAGGTTCGTCCCCTTTTGCTATCTTTAGTCCCAACGCAACTAACCATACACAAACACGTTAGGTACAATTTTGAACAAAACGAAAATGAAATACATATTTATTCTTCTATTACTAACAACTTACTTCACTTATTCGCAAGAATCAGCAATGTTTGACAGAAGTTTTCATCACAGAACTAATGACATAAAAAGTAAGAACAAAAGAGACTATATAATAAAAGACAGTATAATTGAAATTAAAGATTACAACAAAAACGGGTTATTCAGAACTGGAAAATTTCATGGATTTACTGACTTAAAAAACCTTGATGAATTTATTTGGTACAATTCCAACAGTCAATATGACAGAAGTCCTGAATTGAGAATTAAGAACAGAAAAGGAATAGTGGAATATTTAAACAAAGATGGTCAACCAACTTCTCAACAATTATTCATTGAAAATAAAACTAAATTTATTCAATTATGGAATAAGGACAAATCATATTTAACTAATGGAACTGGAAAGTATCAATGTAATTCAGATAAGAAAAATGAAAAACTTGTTAGAATATTTAAAGATTCAATTGAAATAAAAGGATACATTGTTAGAGAATTAAAAAAAGATACTATTTTTTATATAAATGACACAAAAGCTTACCCTAAAAATGGATTAAAGCCTTTTTACAGAGATTTAGCAAAAAACATACAATATCCTGGTTTTGCAAAATTACTTGGAATTGACAAAAGGATAACGGTAGAGTTTGTAGTAGATGAAAATGGGAAATTAACTGATTTTGAGCCTTTAAATAACAAAAGTTTGAGTTTTGAAAAAAAAGCAATTAAGAAATTGGAAAAAATGCCTAAATGGATTCCTGCGACGTTAGATGGAAAAAATGTAAAAACTAGGTTTAGAATACCATTAACATTTAAACATTAAAAAACTGTACCTAACACTAGTAACCGTTGCTCAGCTCTCCGAAAAGAATAAGCAAATATGAACACCACCCTACTACATAGTGAATGTAAAAAACATACTCGTATTGCTTTTGAAGAATACAAAAGACAGATAGAAGTAAGATTATTCCCTTTATCAGAAGAACTACATAACAATCTTAAAAGTGAAATGCTAAAAGATTTAAGAGGTCCAGTAACTAAGTTATTTGTAACCAAGAATAATCTATCTACAACACAATTAAACATTCTTGATAAGACAATAAGTGAATATGCTAAAATAGCTGAGCGGACAGCAGATAATTACTATGTTAATTTAAAAAGCTAGGGTTTCTATACACAATTACGTCATTATAAATACTCAGAACTATCAACATGAATATGCATACTAACCCCTCTAAGATAC
>JAHDBK010000087.1 GCA_020630455.1 Saprospiraceae bacterium | reverse complement strand
AAAGCTAAGCGTATATTAATTGTTGATTTAGATGTGCATCAAGGAAATGGCACGGATTTTTAAATTCAAAGGTGTTTACCTTTTCAATGCATGTTAAAAACAATTATCCTTTATACGACCGAAATGAGATTTATAATTTTGTTGATAGCCTTATAAAATATTTAAAAATTGATAAAGATTCTCAACAAGGTCTTGAATTACTCGCAAAATCATTAAAAAACGAAGAAATTAGAAAAGAAAAAAAGTTATCAAAAAATGAACAAAAAGAATATTTAAAAAAGATTGAAATTACTTTAAAAGAAGGAAATGAAATTGATAAATTACACTTAATCCAAGAGATTACGATTTTTTTATTTTCCCTTAGAGATACTAAATTATTTCTTCCTGAAATTAGTATTTCTCATAGAGATACTTTGGAATTACAAGCAAATAAAAATTATGTATTTCCAATAAAACTGATAAAATACAGAGGTAATCATAAAGAATATAAATTCAATGAATTCATAAAAATTGAAACAGAAAATTACACTCAGAAGATTAAAAAGAAATTAATACAGGTCGAAATCGAAGATGAAAGAACAGGTAATAAACAAAGCATAAAAAAAGAAATTTATATAAAAATATTACCTAATTAAAAGATAAAGTCAACTTCTATTAATCACATACAAACCCCTATTTTTATAACTTAAAACCATATTAATCATGCACATTATATTCATTTTACAAATATTGCTCAATAGTTTTAATCATAATGACAATATTCATTATACCCATCCAGATATTGATTTTTTGAACAGAAAAAACATCAATTTTAATAAACTCGACACCTTCAAAATGAAAGAAGTTTTTGGAAACGATTTTGAATTGGGATACGGTTGGTCTTCATTAAAAGATTGGGACAGAACTACTATTTTAGGTTTTGGTTTCTATTTATATGAATATTCAGATTTAGATATTAGATTTATTTATAGAATAAAAGAAATTGATGCTTTCTCCAATAAAATAGATACTAGTTTATATCTAACAGAAATACAGGTGCATTCTTGCTTTCAAGGAAAAGTTTTTGATGATATCGAAATGGGAATCACTAAGAATAGAGATTTGCCTGAAAAAGTACAAAAAATAGCATATGATTATAGAGTATATGGTGGAAAAATGCTTGTAAGCAAAAGTTACAAAAATTTTATTTTCCACTCTAAAATAGAAGACTTATCCTCTCTAGAAAGCAAAGACTCTATTGAATATCTAAAACCTATTTTTGATGAATTAACTGTTGATTTTATTAGAATAATTACACCAATTAAAAAAAGACAAGCTTATTGTTCTCCAATGTCCGTAAAAGATAATTATGAACCTTGTGAGGATGAATAAGCAAACCCAAAGAAACACAAATAATAAAGAATTTTCTTTATATTATGCAAACATCAAATACTGACAACTGAAATTAGCCTAATACATTAGAAGCACTATATTTCTGTACAAATGCTTTCATTTCATCAACCATTTGAGGAGAACCAATGACTATAGATGCTCTTTGGTGCAATTCAGTTGGTTTGATTTCCATGATGCGTTGTAGTTGCGTATCTATAGATTTACCACCTGCTTGTTCCATAATGAAAGACATAGGATTACATTCGTACAGCAACCTCAATTTGCCATCTGGATATTTACGCGTACTAGGATATAAAAAGATGCCTCCTTGGAATAAAATTCGATGAATATCTGCTACCATAGTACCGATATATCTTAATCTCAAATTCATATCGCTGCAATTATCCACATAACGACGCATTTCTAAATCAAATTTAGAATAATAACCTTGATTAATCGAGTAATACTGTCCTGTTTTAGGAATTTGAATATTTCTATGAGAAAGACAAAATTCACCAATACTTGGATCTAAGGTAAAACCATTTACTCCATTCCCTGTTGTGTAAACTAGAATCGTTGATGTTCCATAAATGACATAACCCGCAGCCACTTGCTCTACTCCTTTTTGTAAAAAGTCCTCAAGTTCGCAAGGTCCTGACTCATCACTAACTCTTCTATAAATAGAAAAAATAGTTCCTACAGAAACATTAACGTCTATATTTGAAGAACCATCAAGAGGATCAAACAAAACGACATATTTGCCATTTTCAGAAGCGATTGGAGGAATTTCGACATAGTCTTCATTTTCTTCGGATGCTACACCACAACATTCTCCGCTATTACTTAGACATTCAATCAATTTATCATTAGCATACATGTCTAATTTTTGAACATCTTCCCCTGAAGCGTTTTCACTTCCATGAATTCCAAGGATATTGACAAGGCCTGCACGATTAACTTCTCTATTGACAATTTTTGCTGCTACACCAATATCTCTAAGCAAAGCTGTTAATTCTCCTGTAGCATAAGAAAAATCATTTTGCCTTTTGATGATAAACTCATCAAGCGTAATTATTTTATTCGCCATAACATTTTTATTATAATTTGAACACAAAAATACAATTAATAATTGAAAGAAATTATGATGCCATTTATTTTTTATTACTTATAGTGCTAATTTATTTTTTATTTATTGAAAATAAATTTAATATTTTTCTATTAAAATCCCTTGATTTTTATAACTTTATAGTAATAAACTAAAACAATCTAAATGAAATTAAGTGTGCTACATAAAGACATATTAAAATTAATATTCCTATCCTTCTTATTCTTGTATATCTCTACTCCTATGAGTGCGACACACATAGTAGGTGGAGAATTAAATTACAAATGTTTAGGAAATAATAACTATGAAATTTCTTTAACCGTTTTTAGAGATTGTTACAATGGAAACCCTGCTGCTTATTTTGACGACCCTGCGTCAGTAGGTATTTTTGACATTGATAATGAAAGAGTAACCGCTATAAATGGTGATGGACAAATATTGATGGCATTAATGGAGGATGATACACTAGACCCTACTCTATTCGATAGTTGTTTAGTTATTCCTCCAGATGTATGTGTTCATACTACTACTTATAGACAAATCATTAATTTACCTCCGATTGCAGGAGGTTACCAGTTAGCATACCAACGGTGTTGTAGAAATCAAACCATCTTAAATATTGTAGATCCTTTAGCCACAGGAGCAACCTATTATAATTATATATCCGAAAAAGCATTAAACGAATGTAATTCTAGTGCCGTCTTCAAGGAATGGCCCCCCAATTATATTTGTGCAGATGCCCCCATATTTTTTGACCACTCCGCAGTTGATATTGACGGAGATTCATTAGTCTATAAATTATGTACCCCTTTTGAAGGGGCAGACCAACAAGTACCCATGCCCCAACCCCCAAACCTTCCTCCTTATGATTCTATTACTTGGTTAAATCCTCCTTATAGTTTAGAAGATATGATGGGAGGAGTTCCTTTATCCATTGACCCCGTTACAGGTTTACTCACAGGTACGCCCAATACTGTTGGACAATTTGTAGTAGGCATTTGTGTGGAAGAATATCGGAATGGAGAACTCATTTCAACGACTAAACGAGATTTTCAATACAATGTAGGGATTTGTGGTGAAGTCATTTCATCCTTTTTCAACCCTGCTGTTGACTGTGATGGCTTTACCGTCGATTTTGATAATCAAAGCCAAGATGCCAATCAATATTATTGGGATTTTGGAGACCCCAATACTACCAATGATTTTTCGACACTTACCAACCCTAGTTATACATATCCAGATACAGGCTTATACGAAATTACACTAATTGCAGGACCTAATGAAGTCTGTTCCGATACTTCTTATAGTACTGTTTATGTTCAAATACCTTCTCTTTTTGTTGACTTTGACTTGAGTATTATTGATGGATGCGTATTCCCTGCTGAAGTATCATTTGATGATTTATCTTTCGATACTTTGAGTACTATTGTTGCTTGGGATTGGGAATTTAGTGATGGTACAAGTTCCACTGACCAAGACCCCGTTTGGTATCTTGAAGAACCCGGCAATTATATTGCTACATTAACAGCAACGGCAGAAAATGGTTGCCAAGTATCTCATACTGATTTTATAAGTATTGATGTATTAGAATTGGGACTTCAAGATAGTGCCAAAATCTGTGTTGGAGACCAAGTAGTACTCAATCCAGGCTCCAATCCTTCTTACACCTATCAATGGTCTTCAGGGCAAACTTTAAGCAATGCTCAATCTCCTAGTCCTACTGCCAGTCCACCCGAAACAACTACTTACTATGTAACGGTAAATGATTTGCAAGGATGCCAATACGTTGATAGTGTCATTGTTGATGTTAATGATTTGAATATTAATTTTGATGATGAATTTGATATTTGTGTAGGTGACACCATTCAGTTGCATAATGGAATATATCCAAATTACACATTTAATTGGTCTCCCAATATTGATATTATTAATAATAATAGTCCTAATCCTTTAGTATTTCCTAGTGACCCCATCACATATTATGTTACCGTTGTAGATAATGAAACGGGTTGTATTATTGAGGACAGTGTTAAAGTCAAACCGATAATTTTAGATGAAATACCGCTAGAAGTTACTGATATTTGCATCGGTAATTCCGTTTTCATCAATCCGAATCCGAATTTAAATTATCAATATAGTTGGTCTCCTAGTGGAAGTCTCAACGATGCTACTCTGCCAAACCCAGAAGCAAGTCCTAGCCAAACTACAATTTATACTGTTGAAGTCTTAGATGCGAATACAGGTTGCATAAGAGAAGAAGAAGTACAAGTCATTGTAAATCCACTTCCTGAAGTTCCTTTAGACACAGTTGTTTCTTGTTCAGGGAATCCTGTTGAAATAAATCCATTGGGGAATCCTAATTATACTTACCAATGGTCTCCTGCTGGAGGACTCGACAACCCCAATATTGCCAATCCAACTGCAACTGTCTCGAATACGACTACATACAATGTTACTTTTACAGATAATAATAATTGTCAAAACACTAGCGATGTAGTTGTTTTCATTCCTCCTGTCATCAATGCTCAAACGAGTGATGATGAGGTATCTTGCGAAACTAATTTTGATATTTCATCTTCAAGTAATACAGGAGTTCAATATGATTGGTATGATGATATTAATCTTAATAATAATATAGGAAATGGTCAAATGATTAATGTAAGTCCTGGAGAAAGTACGACTTACTATGTCGTAGTAATGGATGACTATGGATGTACAGATGTCGCTGAAGTAACTGTTGGTAGTAGAGCCGTAAATGTCATTGTTGACCCAGAGGTTTTAGTTTGTGAAAATGATAGTTTTCAATTACAGGCTACTAATCTCAATCCAAATGACATCATTACCTACGATTGGGAGCCAGATGAATATATTGTTTTAAATGATAATACAGATAATCCAACCATCTTTTTAGCAGATGATGATATTATTTCTTTATATGTAGAAAATCAATTTGGTTGTAGTGATATTATTGATATACCTGTAGATGTTGTAGAAAATGATATGGATGTGATAGCAGCTGCAGATCCAGATTCTATCTATCCAGGAGAAACGAGTCAATTAGATGCGACTTTTCAGAATGGTTATACTTATGTTTGGAATCCAGATGAAACACTAAATGATATTTTAATTCAAAATCCTATTGCAAGTCCTGAAGTCACTACATTATACGAAGTAATCGTAACGAATGAAATTGGTTGTCAAGACACTGCACAAGTAATCGTCCATTTGAAATCATTCTTCTGTGAAGAGCCTTATTTATTTATACCTAATGCATTCACTCCAGATGGGGATAATGTAAATGATGTATTTTATGTAAGGGGCAATGCAGTTGATGAAATTTATATGGCAGTATATAATCGTTGGGGCGAATTGGTTTTCGAGACCAATGATTTGAACATAGGATGGGATGGAACTTATAAAGGCAAGGCATTACCTCCTGACGTATTTGGTTATTATGTAGAAATTAAATGTTTGAATGGAGAGGAATTTTTTAAGAAAGGAAATGTAACAATTATTAGATAATTAGTGAACAGTTATCATTTGTTTTACGCGGAGTTTTAGTTATTAATTAATATTTATATAAAAAATAAAAAATGTGAAACCTAAAATTAACATATATATTATCATATTATTTCTAATAAACATATTGGAAGTAAAGGCTCAAGATGTGCATTACAGTCAATTTCACAATGTTATTCTTTACCAATCTCCTGCCTTAAGTGGGCTTATGATAGGCGATTATAGGCTCAATGCTGCTTATAGAATGCAGTGGGAAAGTGTGCCTGTACAATATAGAACTTATGCTCTTGGGTATGATATGAAAATCAGACCTCAAAAAATGAAAAACGGAGCCTTGGGTGCTGGTATTATATTACAAAGAGACCAAGCGGGTGATTCTAATTTGGCGATGACTTCTGCTATGATATCTATGTCCTATATGCAAGCCATGTCTAAAAAATCCGTTTTGTCGATGGGTTTTAATTTTGGGGCAGCTCAACGTTCTTTTGATTATAATAATTTAACTTTTGATAGCCAGTTTAATGGTGATATTTTTGTTCCCTCATCATCTACTGGAGAAGTTTTCAATAATACCAATTATATCTATTTAGATTTAGGAGCTGGGTTGAATTATCGTTTTCAAAAAAACAAAAGAACTGTTTTTGACCTTGGGGTTGCTGGACATCATTTCAACACACCAAAACAAACTTTTAGGGAAGACAATGATTCTGAATTACCTATTCGAATAACTGCATATTTTAACAGTTCTTTTCAATTAGCAAAAAAATCAGATTTATTATTAAGAGCTTTAATACATAGACAATTAACTTATTCTCAATATGCCGCTGGATTAGGTTGGCGATATCATCTTTCACAAAAGAAAAATAAAGAAACCGCTTTATCTTTTAATGCACATTATCGTTGGGCTGATGCAGTTATCCCTATGTTAGAATTAGAATATGGTCCTTTAAAAATAGGTGCTTCTTATGATATTAATATTTCAGGTTTTAGAAGAGCTACTAATGGAAATGGTGGTTTCGAAATTACAGCTATTTATATTTTTACAAAAGTAGAGCCATTACCTTACTTTAAAGCTTGTCCTACTTTTTAGAATATTAAAAAACAAAAATAAATGAGAAATATTTTAACTATATTCATTTTACTCATATTAGCAAATGCCTGTTTTGCCCAATCTTTCAATCAGTACATCAGAGCTGCTGACAGAGCTTATGAGGACAAAGACTATTTCTCTGCCATGTCTTACTATAAAGAAGCCTTAAGTATCAGAGAGGGCAATAATCAAATATACTATAAATGTGGAGAATCTGCCAGACAATTTTATGCGTTCCAATCGGCAGAAAAATACTTAGATATTGTCAAAAAAAGAGCAAAAGATAAAGAGTTTCCTTTATTAAGTCTTCATTTAGCCGAAGTCAAACAAACATTAGGAAAGTACCAAGAAGCTGCTGATTTATTTAAAAAATTCAAAGATATTGGTCTAGGGGATGAAAGTCAAATGGAAACAGCCGAAAGAGGAATAGAGTCATGTCTATGGGCATTAGAGCAAAAGATTGAAGAACATATTGAGATTAAAATTTTAAATAAAAAAATCAATACTCCTTTTTCTGAATTTGCAGGAGTATGGATGAGAGATTCTCTAATATATGCTACTTTAAAATATGCTGACCCCCAAACTAAAGTTAAAGGAAAATTAGCCAAAACACTAGTATCTAAAGATGGTGATGAAGATAGAGGACGCCCCCTTAGAATGAAAGGTCTTCCTGAAGGAGCTAATTTCTCTAATGCAACATTTGATGCTATCAATGAAAAAATGTATTTCACCGTATGTGAATATGTCAACACCTTGGATTTAAGATGTGATATTTATCATGCTATTTGGAATGGGAAATATTGGGTTTCAGAAATGCTGCCCCAAAAAATCAATAATCCAGAATATACCCAAACCCAACCTGCTTGGTCTTCTCATCCGAATTGGAGGGGTTTATTTTTTGCTTCTGACAGAGCTGAAGGCAAAGGAGGGATGGATATTTGGTTTGCTAAACACCAAGGAGGCGAAAATTTTGCAGATCCTATCAATGTAAGTGAAATTAATACAGCTTTTAATGAAATTACACCTTGCTTTGATGAAGAATCTCTTTATTTTAGTTCAAATGGAAGAGTAGGTTTTGGAAATTACGACGTATATGTTAGTCAATTTAAAAACAATAAATGGGATAAGCCTAAAAACATGGGAATGCCCATTAATAGTCCTTATAATGATATGTATTTTTGGAGAAGCAAAAAGGACAAAAAAGCCATTGTTTCTTCTAATAGAACTGCTTCAAAATCTATGCTCAAAGAAGAAGTAGCTTGTTGTAATGATTTATATAATATAATAATCGATGAAGAAGAGGAAGAGAAAATACCAGAGGAAATTATAGAAGAAGAGGAAATTGTGGTTGAAGTGGAAGAAGTCATTGAAGAAGAGGAAGTCATTGAAGAAGTTGAAATTATAGAAGTAACTGAAGAAGTAGTTGAAGAAATAGTTATACCAGAACCAGTTCCCACTCCGACTCCACAACCTATTCCTACTCCAAGTCCAAGTAATGAAGAACTCATATCAGAATTATTGCCTGTAAAGGTATATTTTGATAATGATGAACCCGATAAAAGAACCAATAATACTTCTACTAAAAAATCTTATAGTCAAACCTATAATTATTATATGCAAAGAGAATTGGTATTCTATGAGAAATACGCTCAAACCATGCCGCTTAATGAACAAGCAAAAGCCAATTTAGCTCTAACTGACTTTTTTAATAATGATGTAAGAAAAGGATATAACGATTTACAATTATTAAGTAATTTAATATTAAAAGAATTACAAGCTGGCAAAAAAGTTATCATAGAAATAAAAGGCTTTACTAGTCCTAGAGCAAAATCTGCATATAATGACAATCTAGCTCAGAGAAGAATATCCTCTTTAAAAAATCATTTCAAGGAATTTGCAGGAGGTATTTTTCAAGTATATTTAGATAATAATCAACTATTATTAAAAGAATTGCCTTTGGGAGAAACTACTGCTCCAAGTAATATTAGTGATCAAATAAGTGATGAAAAAAATTCAATTTATAGTCCAGAAGCATCCAAGGAAAGACGAGCAGAGGTTGTAGCAGTTAAAATTGAGTAATAAGAGTATGTTTATTATGAAAAATCTCATTACCATTTTAAGCCTTATTTTACTTTTTAGCTCTTGTGAGCAAATTGTAGAATTAGATATTGAGGAGTATGAGCCTAAGATTAGGACATCGACTATTATTCATAATATTGATGACAATAATCCTCAATTGCATTCATGTGTGAGTAGCATTACGAATGCCATTGGTATATATGATAATAATAGCGAGTTAGAATTTCTCTATGGTGCACAAGTCTATTTATCTGAAAATGAAATCGATTTCACTAATTTCTCTTATGACCTTACTTCTAATAATGTCTTATTTGATATGAATGGTGAAGCCAATCGTTATTCATTGGTTATTGAATACCCTGAATATAAAACGGTCTATTCTGAGCTTGTATACCCCTTAGCTCCGAATGCTTCTAATATTGAATATCAATTTGAAAATAGATATTCATCTATTCAAGGTGTCTATTATGACGAAATCAATTTTACTATTAATGATAATGAACCAGAAAAGACCAATTATTATGGTGTGCAGGTAATGATTGAAACTAAATGCTGTGGAGACCGCTACCCTATTTGGACATTTGCCAATGATTTTAATCTGATTAAATTGAATGGATTTGGAAGTGTAATTGCTTTTTCTGACAATCTAGGAGAACAATTCAAAATTCAAGTAGAGAATACTTGGATAGATTTAGATGAGCACAAGGTAATACTAAAGGTTTCCCAATTTACAGAAGATTACTATCGGTTTCTTGTATCTTATAATAATTATATCAATAGTGCTGATAATCCATTTGCTGAACCCATAACCATTTATTCAAATATTGAAAATGGATTGGGGATATTTGGTGCAATGAACTCAAAATGGTTCATCGCCACTGAATAATACTAATCCATAGTTAAAATTGTCATTTAACTATGAATTAGTATAAGTTGTTTTCTATTTCTCTAGTTCTATTTTTCTAAAGTCAGAATTTTCTTCTTCGTCATTTAAAATAATATAGAAATATCCTTCTTCAATTTCGTTTAAATCAATTTCCATTGAGGTGACTTTATCACTTATATTATTTACTACTTGTGCAGTCCCTTCGATATCAATAATATACACTTTCTCTGTTTCAGATGATTTTTCTTTTACTAAATCTACTTTTACCTTTTCCGATTCTACTTGTGGATAAACAATTACTTCTACTTTATCAGGCGCTTCATTTGGACTAATAACAGGAGGTACGTTATTAGAAAATGCATCATTTAAATTAACTAAAAAAAGGAGTGATACTAAAAAAAATAATTTTAAGATTTTCATAATTAATTTTTAT
>JAHDBK010000086.1:3965-10511 GCA_020630455.1 Saprospiraceae bacterium | reverse complement strand
TTATTTTTTTTATCACTCATATTTTTAAAATATTTTTAGAACTTTATCTTAAATAATTTAGTAATTTAAGTATGTTCTTTATTATCAAAATAAAAGAAGGACTCATTATTTTGAATCCTTCTTCATAGTATTTTCTTTACCCTATTTTAAAAGGGGACGCAAGATACAAAAATTAATATTTATTTGCAACTCGAATCAATTCCATTGACATAATTATCAATGATTTGTATTTCTTTGGCTGTATCTGACCCTTTAAAACCTGAAATTTTTTGGTAGTTGATTTTCTTTTGATACATTTCATACAAAGGCAAGGCTACAGGTAAATATGACCAATGCCATTTTTCTTCATAATGACCATGAGGACGATTAGCGTCTTGTTCGGTATAAGGTTGATAAAAACCATACTTCTTTGCATTTTTATTGAGCCAATCATATATTTTTTTTCCTTGACCCGATGCAAAATATTCATTATTCAAATTATTCAAATCAATATCCGTTCCCCAATGATGTCTTGAAGCACCAGGCATAGCACTATATTCTAAAATTTTTCTAGCTCTATCTGCGGCAAAGGGTACTGCTTTTGATAAATCTTGACCTTCGACTTTTTTAGCACCTGACCATTTGGCTTCCCAAATGCTTTTTTGCTTACTAAAGCTTCTTGCTGCAGAAACTATCTGTAAATGAATTCCATCTTTTTTAGCAGCATTATACATTTTTAAAAAGGCTTGATAAGCATCTTTTCTCATATACATTCCACTTCGATTAGCATATTTGGTATTAATTAAAGTGAAATCATCATGTGTTGCAGGATTAAATTTACCTAATAAATAGGAATCATCAATGCTAGAAGCATCAAAAAACATAAAATCAGTGTTTGAAGAACTATTATTATTTTTTTCTGTAAATTCTTCATCATTATTACCATTATTTACCAATTCTTCATCATTATTGTTATAACTCGTTGGAGTATTATTAGTATCAGATGAAGCTATTGAATTGTCCTCTCTATCTTCATTATTTGAATTATTCTCTTTTGGTGAATTTGGGTTTTCTTCATTGCTCTTAGTTTCTGAAGTATTTACAATAACTGTATATTGACCATCAATTTCGCCAACGGTGATTTTGGTATTAGCATTTATTTGAGAAGACGCAATATTGCTTTCGTTATTATTAGAATTCGAATTGTTTTCATTCGTAATAGGAGCCTCTGTAGTATCTGCGGGGTTAATATAAGAAGCATCTTTGTTACAAGTAGAAATACTTAAAAAGATGATGTATGATATAATTATTAATGCTGCTTTCAAAATAATATTTTTATGATTATAATAAAATTAAAAATAACAAATTTTTGTTATTTTTAAAACAAAAATAAGATAATAAAATTAAAAATGCTTGAATTTTATTTATAAAAATAAGAACATGCTCTAAAATTTCATTCACATTCCCAAATCCAATCTGAAATTTCATAGGCTTTATAATAAGAATAATGCCACCACTCTGTTTTGATAGATTTAAATCCTCTTTTTAACATTACATCTTTTAATAGTTTTCGATTATTTAAAATAGCATCATTAAATTCCCTATAAGTATGATGTGCTTCTACTCCAAAAAAATCAAAATCTGTACCCATGTCCAATTCCATCCCATATTGGTCAATAATCGTTAAATCTACGGCTGCACCGCGATTGTGCATAGAGCCTTTTTCGGGGGGAGAAACATAATTGGCATCGGGTACTTTATCCCAAAGAGCTTGTTGGTAAGGTCTTGGTCTATAGCAGTCAAAAATTTTCAAGCCACCATAACCCATTTCTCTCAAGTCTTCTTGAACTTTTTGTAGTGCTTTAGCAATTTCGGGTCTTAGAAAACACTTGCCACATTCATACATTTTTTCATTGACAAAATTATTAGTACTAGCATATCTAATATCTAAATCAATATCGGGTTCTAGGTCTTGAATATCAATCCAAATGCTACTATCATAATTTACAAATAAACTGTCATTATAAAGAATATTCTTTATTTTTTCTTTTTTATTGTCAACAAATTTATCAGATTTTTGAGCAGGCGGTAACTCTTGTTTATTATTATTTTTACAGGATAATATTAATAAAAAACAAAATAAAAATATCATTTTAATCTTAGTACACTGTAACATAAATCTAATACGATTCTCCTCTTAAATCTTTTACTTTTTTATCATAAAAAATAGCAGTTTCAATATCTCCTTTTGCTTTATATATTTCAACAATAGCCAATAAAACACCTTCGTGGCTAGGCTTGAGTTCATGAGCTTTTAGATAAGTATTTAAAGCATCATCTTGCCTGCCTAAATTTTTATAGCTTATAGCTAAATTGGTTAAAGCGATAAGATTGTAAGGGTCAGACTGAACCGCTTTATAAAACCATTCAGAAGCTTCTTGTTGATTATTTGAGTTAGCAGCAATAACGCCTAATGAATTTAAAGACAATACATAATCAGGTAAAAATTCTAAGGCCTTTAAATAAATCTGTTTGGCTTCGCTAATCCTT
Organism: Saprospiraceae bacterium; assembly: GCA_020630455.1. Classification (GTDB taxonomy): domain Bacteria; phylum Bacteroidota; class Bacteroidia; order Chitinophagales; family Saprospiraceae; genus JAHDCE01. The sequence goes on along the minus strand of JAHDBK010000086.1, from coordinate 7,982 downwards.
CCCAATTGTTCAAGAGTTTGACCTTTTCTATGAAAACTATCCCCAAAATATGGATTAATTTCAATTGATTTATCAAAATAAATCATTGCTTCATTTAATAATTTATTTTTTTCATTTACATCAGAAATATTTATTGCTTTTTGATATAATTGATTGCCATAAAAAGAATTGGTTCTTGCAGAATTTGGAGCCGAAATAATTCCTGATGCATGCAATGCTTCATTGTTTTCCCACACAGGCAAACGTGTGAAGGTTCTTGCACTATATAAAAGCACAACAAGACCAACTGCAGCAAAAAAATAATTTTTATTAATATTATATAAATAATGATAAGCTAAATAGGCACAAATAATACTAAAGCCCAAGGAAGGAGAAAACAAGCCTCTTTCCGTCATTGTAAAACCAGTCAATATAAATACATTGCTTACTAGAGCAAACATGAATAGAAAAATAGCCACACCATAAAAAACAACTTTTTGGTGTTGAAATGATTTATAAGCAGCAAAAAGGATTCCTGCCCAAGTAATTATACTCGCCCATACTTGCCAAGTTCCCCAATTTGCTATTGGAATATGATAAGAAGAATAATCATAACTTAAATTAATAGGATAAATTAATAACCTTAAATAATCTCCTAACATATAAATGACAGTAGCCCAATACTCACCAAAAGACAATTTTTCATCTAATAAAATATTATCAATTATATATAAATCTTGCCCCCCATCTCCCGTATACATAGCTCTCAAACCAAAAAACATAGCAACAGGAATAAGGAAAAATGCAGAAGTTGTAAGGATATACTTCCAATCTATTATTTCTTCTTTTTTATAATGAATAAAATAAAGGGTAAGAGGAATTAAAGCAATAATTTGTAAACCGTTTTCTTTGCTTAAACAAGCCAAGAAATAAGCAATTAAACTCAATACAAGGTATAGTATTTTTCGCGTTTTATCATATTGAATAATGCTTATTAACGAAACTAAAAGTCCTAATAGCACATTGATTTCATCCCTACTTTTTATATTGGCAACCACTTCTGTATGGACAGGATGAGCAGCAAAAAGTAATGCAGCTCCTAAAGCGAACCAATGGGGAAAACTAGGCAATAACATCCGCAAAAATATATATATCAAACCACAACATATCGCATACCAAAACACATTGAAAAAGTGGTGTTTTTCAGGGGTGCTAGGACCATTAATATTTTCAATAGCGAAAGGTATCATCGCCATTGGACGATAATGTCTATCTGGTTTATTGGTAAAAGCATAGTGATAGGAGCTAGTCAATAAATCATCAATTCCTCCAATTCCTTCTTGGACATATTTATTTTTAGCTGCTACCAAATCATCATCAAGAGTATATTTATAACCAGTAGTACTTATATAAAGTAAAAAAGGAAAAACAATGGAGATGATTATCCAGATATATTCATTAGATAGAATATTAGTACTTTTTACTTTTTTATTTGGTTTTGCTTTACTTTTTTTCTGAGTGGTTTTTATTTTTTTACTCATTACTGTTTGTAATTTTATATACTTCAAAAGTAATTAAAAAAATCAAAAGAGTAAAATTCTTTCAATATAGTTTATCAATTATTGTTATTTTTATTGTCGAATAATAAAGAATTTTTGTTATTAATGAATTAATGTTAAAGAATAACTGACATATTATAAATTTTTAGTTATAAAAATAAGATGGTTTTATATAAAATGTGTACTTTTGAATTATAATGATTTTTAATCAATAATAATGAAGTCAATTCATCACATAATAATAAAGACGATAGAGGGGAAAGACTTGGAGATGAGTCATTTTGGTGGAAAAAAAATTTTGATTGTCAATACGGCATCTGAATGTGGTTATACACCACAATATGCTCAATTACAAGAATTACAAGAGGCATTTAAAGATCAACTAACAGTAATTGGTTTTCCTTGTAATGATTTTGGTGGACAAGAACCTCAATCAGAAGAAAAAATACAAGAGTTTTGCTCGATTAGATATGGTGTTACTTTTCCTTTAAGCGAAAAAGTAAATATTTTGAAAGAGCCTCATCCAATATATCAATGGCTTTGCTCCCAATCCGAAAACGGATTAGCAGACCATCAAGTTTCATGGAATTTTTGTAAGTTTTTATTAAATGAACAAGGAGAACTCCTCCAGTTTTTTCCATCTTCAGTTGAACCAGCTAGTGAAGAAATTACTTCATACTTTGTTTAAAAATTATCATTAATAAAAGTGTTTATATAATTATTATTAATGACAATTAATGATATAATAGGACAAGAAGAAGTAAAAGCTATTTTAAAGACTATGGTCAATAATAGCCGCATTCCTCATGCTCAAATATTTTTAGGAGCGGAAGGAAGTGGAAATTTGGCGATGGCATTGGCTTTTGCACAAGCAGTTATGTGTACCAATCCCATTGATGGTGATGCATGTGGCACTTGTTCTTCATGTCATAAAGCATCAAAATTCATTCATCCCGATATACATTTTTCTTTTCCAACAGTTGGTTCAAAAGTTACAAGTAGCCAATTTGGAAAAGAATGGAGAAGTGCCATTTCTGAAAATGCATATTTTAATGCTCATCAATGGTTACAAATATTAGGAGCAGAAAACAAACAAGGTAATATAACCAAGGATGAATGTACTGAAATAATTAAAAAATTAAGCCTAAAAATATTTGAAGGAAAATACAAAATACTATTGATGTGGTTACCTGAATATTTAGGTAAAGAAGGCAACAGATTACTTAAATTAATAGAAGAACCACCCGAAAACACCCTTTTTATTTTGGTAGCAGAAAATTCGGAAGAAATCTTAAATACGATACTTTCACGTTGTCAAATTATTCAATTTAAACCATTGTCAGACGAAGAAATTGTGAACCAATTAGTACTTGAAAAAAATATTGAATCAACAAAAGCTAATGAATTAGCACATTTGAGTAATGGAAATTATAATGCGGCTTTATCCTTATTAAAAGAAACAAATAGTGATAATAATGCCCAATTATTCGTACAATGGCTTAGAATTTGTTACCAAAACCAAGCAAAATCCCTCATAGAATGGTCTAGTGAATTTGCAAAGTGGGGAAGAGAAAATCAAAAACATTTTTTAGATTACGGATTGTTTTTTTTGAGAGAATATATGTTACTTTTGCTGACGCAAAATAAATCAAAAATTAGATTGAGAGAAAAAGAACTGCAAACGGCAGTTAATTTACAAAAAGTAATTTCATATAGGCAAATAGAGCCTATTTCTAATATAATAAATGATTCAGCATTTCATATTTCAAGAAATGCTAATCCTAAAATTTTAATGACGAATATTAGTCTTCAAATACATCATTGTTTGAAGAATAATTGAAATAAATACAAAATAAGATATGAGTTGTGCTGGATGTTCGACAAATAAAAATGGAAAGCCACAAGGATGTGGTAGTAATGGCTCTTGTGCTACAGGAGGTTGCAATAGATTAAATACATTTAATTGGTTATCTGATATTACCTTACCTGAGTATGATTCATTTAACCTAGTAGAAGTGAGTTTTAAAAATGGTTCTAGAAAAGGATTTTTTCATAATCCAAAATATCTATCTGCTCAAAAAAATGATACGGTCGTAGTAGAATCAGGAGTGGGTTATGATGTAGGGGTAGTATCCTTAACAGGAGAATTGGTTAAATTGCAGATTAAGAAAAAAAGAGTTAAGAAAAATACAGTCTTCCACAAAATCATTCGTAGGGCAAATGATAGAGATATAGAAAAGCTCGAAGAAGCGAGAGCAATGGAAAAAGCAACAATGATTAAATCAAGAGTAATTGCTAATTCTTTAGATTTAGCAATGAAAGTTGGAGATGTAGAATATCAAGGAGACAAACGAAAAGCAACATTCTATTATACTGCTGATGGAAGGGTTGATTTTAGAGAATTGATTCGTCATTATGCTAAGGAATTTAAAGTAAAAATTGAAATGCGTCAGATTGGTGCAAGACAAGAGTCTTCTAG
>JAHDBK010000086.1:0-3865 GCA_020630455.1 Saprospiraceae bacterium | reverse complement strand
CACTTGATAAAAATGAATGTTTTTCAAAGAGAAATGGTATATGCTTATAGAGATAATAAAGCCGCTAGAGGTAAATTTTATTCTCTTAGTATAGAACAAGTTAATGAAATTAAAGCATTAAATGCAAAAAATAAAAAACCAGTTGAGTTAAAAGGGATTGCCTTAAATGATGATATTGATGAAGATAATCAAGAAATAGGTTTTGTTGATGTTACTGGTCAGATTGAATTGCCAAAAGAACAAAGAAGAAATAAAAGAAGAAACCGCAACCGAAATCGCAATAATTCAAATAGTAGTAATAGAAAAGGGCAACCAGATAAACAAACACCTCAAAGTAAATCTACTAATAATAAAACTCAAAACAAAAAACAAGAAAACAATTCAAAACCTTCTTCTAATTCTAATAGAAGTTCTGGAGGAAATAAAAATAGAAGGAATAGAAATCGCAATAGAAATAATAGTAACAATAACAAAGATAAAAAACAATAAAGAATGTCTAAAAAGAAAGTAGTTCAAAATAAAAAAATTCAAGTTACAGTTGGTTTAAATGAGGATAATCTACCTGTAAAAATGAATTGGGCAGCGGATGATGCAGGACAAAACCAACAAGAAGTAAAAGCAATGATTTTATCATTATTTGATAAAGAATCTATGGATACTTTGAGGATTGACCTTTGGACTACAGAAATGCAAGTGATGGAAATGGACCGATTTGTTTTCCATACTTTAAAAGGTATTGCAGACACATATATGAGATCCACTCAAAACACAGAATTAGCTAATGAAATGAGACAATTTGTTACTTACTTTGGAGAAAAAACAGAAATTATTCCTAAAGATGCCTAAGGAATTGTATATTTAAAGCATTATAATTTAAACATGTTCTAAAAATACAAGTTTTTTTAAATAATAAAGAAATTTCTTTATTATTTTTCTCATGATTATAATTTTAAAGAATCCTGTTGATTCAAAGGGTGTATAAAATAAAGCGATATGATAGTTAATTTTGATGAGAAAAATACCATTATTAATAAATGGGTAGCAGAACTTAGAAGCGTGGACATCCAACAAGATAGGATGCGGTTTAGAAAAAATATGCAACGAATAGCTGAAGTAGTAGCATATGAAATTAGTAAAGAATTAGCTTATTTGCCTTATGAAGTGCAAACACCTTTGGGAATTGCGAAAACGAATATTCCCAATGAAAAAATAGTTTTAGCAACTATTTTGAGAGCAGGTTTGCCTATGCACGAAGGGATGTTAAATGTTTTTGATGATGCAGATAATGCTTTTATATCGGCTTATAGAAGACATCACAAAGATGGTTCTTTCGAAATAAATGTAGAATATGTTTCTTGTCCTCAAATTGAAGACTCTGTTTTGATTTTAAGTGACCCTATGCTTGCAACAGGGGCATCTATCGTTGCCTCACTCAAAGAATTGAATGAATATGGAGTACCTAAATCTATTCATATTGTTACTGCAATTGCCTCAGCGTCAGGCATAGATTACGTTAAAAGATACTACCCTAAAGCTACTATTTGGGCAGGTGCTATTGATGATGAACTTACTGCTAAATCATATATTGTACCAGGATTAGGCGATGCAGGTGATTTGGCCTATGGCGAAAAAATGCAAGATTAATAAAAAAATCTCTTTATATTTTTAAAGAAAAATAAGAATGAAAGAAAAAATTATCATTTCGGGTGCTGGTTTAGTGGGCTCACTATGGGCTATTTTATTAGCAAAAAGAGGATATCAAATAGAAGTATATGAACGCCGTCCCGATATGAGAAAATCTAATTTAGGTGGTGGTCGCTCTATCAACCTTGCTCTAAGTACGAGAGGATGGAAAGCCCTTCAAAAAGCAGGAATAGACCAAGATATTAAAAAAATAGCCCTTCCAATGAAAGGGAGAATGATGCACGACACCCAAGGAAACTTAACCTTTCAAGCTTATGGAAAAGAAGATCAAGCTATTTATTCCGTTTCAAGAGGAGAATTGAATAAAAAGTTGATGGATTTAGCAGAAAGCCATGATAATGTTTCTTTTTATTTCAATAAAAGGACTTTAAAAATAGATACTAATAATTGTGATTTGCATTTATTTGATGAAGATAATAAAGAAAAACTGAGCAAAAGTGCTGATTTTATATTCGGTGCTGATGGAGCTTTCTCGGCTATTCGAAATTCACTACAAAAAACACCATTATTCAATTATTCTCAATCTTATTTGGAGCATGGGTATAAAGAATTGACTATTCCTGCAACGAGTTCAGGGGATTATGCTTTAGACCATGAGTCTTTGCACATTTGGCCAAGAGGACAATTCATGCTTATTGCTTTGCCTAATTTAGATAAGAGCTTTACGTGTACTCTTTTCTTGCCATTTCAAGGAGAAGAATCTTTTGAAAAATTAAAAAAAGATAAAGAAATTTTGTTATTTTTTAACAAGTATTTTAAAGATGCTGTTCCTTTAATGCCTTCACTTTTGGAAGATTTTAAAGAAAATCCAAATTCGAGTTTAGTAACTATAAAATGTAATCCTTGGCAATACAAAGAGAAAATTTTATTGATGGGAGATGCCTCTCATGCCATCGTTCCCTTTTATGGGCAGGGCATGAATTCGGGTTTTGAAGATTGTAGTATTTTAGATGAAATGGCAGATGAATATCAAGAAGATTGGGCAACTATATTTCGTCAATTTAGTAAAACAAGACCTCAAGATGCCAATGGAATAGCCGATTTAGCCATTCGCAATTTTATAGAGATGAGAGATTTGGTAGGTGACCCTATGTTTTTATTAAGAAAAAAAATAGCCGCTTGGTTGTATGAATTATATCCTAATGACTTTATGCCTTTATACTCAATGGTGACTTTTAGTCATATCAATTATTATGACGCTTGGATTCAAGGTAATCGACAAGATGAATTGTTTGAAAAAATATTAGCAATTCCTAATATTGAAAATGATTGGAAAAATGATAGGGTAATTGAGGTATTTGAAGAATGGAAAAACAACTCATAAAGACCCGAAATAAGAACCTTTATGAGTTGAATTGTATTTTAATTTGATAATAATTTAGCATCTTTAGCAAATCGTAAGAACTCTTGTGCCTCCATATATTTGCTGGCTTGTTTTACAACATCCCCTTTAGGATTTAAAATTATTAAACCAGGGAGTAATACTACTTTATAGCGTGATACTAAGTATTTTCCTTCATAAGTTCCCGCATCAATTTTAAAATTGATAAAATTATCATTCATATAAGTAGCGACTTCTTGAGTACGAAATACCTGTTCATCCAATTCAAAACAAGATTTACACCAATTTCCATAAAAATCTAAAAATACGGGTTTGTTTTCCTTGGCGGCTTTATCTAAGACTAAATCAATTCTCGAATTTTTTTCAAAATTGATATAGTTATTATCGGTATTGTCATAAGAAAAAGAAAAACCTAGAAATAGGCTAAATAGTAGGCATAATGCCATTGTTTTTTGACTCCTCATTAATTAGTAGTTTAAGTGTTTGTAAAAAAAAATATTTGTATTGTTATAGCAACAATGATGCCATAGCAAAAAACACTAATATGATGGTTATGTTGGGAAGTTTAGTTTTACAGTTGGTTGTTCATTTTATCAACGATTAGAAACAAAGGTTTATTATGTTGATATGACAAAGCTAATAATTTTAAAAAAATAAAAAAACGAATACTCTAAATAAAATAACACATTAACATATGCGGAATTACATTATTTTTAAATAATTCATATAGTAGCATTTAGAGCATGTTTAAAAATTTATCACAGTGATAATCAATAGATTGAGGTTTTGGCGAAATAAATATTTTTGAGTTTATCGGGA
>JAHDBK010000624.1 GCA_020630455.1 Saprospiraceae bacterium | reverse complement strand
AAATCAAATTTAATCCCTTGAGCTAAAGGAACATCTTTACCATAATTAATAGTATTGGTTTGTCTCCTCATATAAGCTTTCCAGGCATCAGAGCCAGATTCTCTACCACCACCTGTTTCTTTTTCTCCACCAAATGCACCGCCGATTTCAGCACCAGAAGTACCGATATTGACATTGGCAATACCACAATCAGAACCATCAGCACTTAAGAATAACTCTGCTTCTCTCAAATTATTAGTCATGATAGCAGAAGATAAACCTTGAGGAACACCATTCTGCATTTCTATAGCTTCTTCAATATCAGTATAAGGAATTAAGTATAAAATCGGAGCAAATGTTTCATGCTGAACGATAGGCATTTCATTATTGGCTTCAATGATACAAGGTTTTACATAGCAACCGCTTTCGTAACCTTCTCCTTCTAATACACCACCATCTACTAAAACAGTAGCTCCTTGCTCTTCTGCTTGTTGTATCGCATCATTATACATTTTAACAGCACCTTTATCAATAAGAGGACCCACGTGATTATTCGAATCTAATGGATTTCCAATTCTCAATTGCTTATATGCTTTAATCATATTTTCTTTTACTGTTTGATAGATGCTTCTGTGAACGATAAGACGACGAGTCGAAGTACATCTTTGTCCACAAGTACCTACTGCACCAAATACAGCTCCAGCCAATACTACTTTCAAATCAGCCGTTTCAGTTACAATAATAGCATTGTTTCCACCTAATTCTAATAAAGAACGACCTAATCTTCCTGCTACTACTTCAGCCACTATTTTACCCATTCTAGTAGAACCAGTTGCAGAAACTAAAGGAACTCTAGTATCTTTAGTCATCAATTCCCCAACGGTATAATCTCCATTGATAATACAATTTACACCTTCAGGTACATTATTGTCTTTTAATACTTTGTGGAAAATATTTTGACAAGCGACTGAACAAAGAGGTGATTTTTCAGATGGTTTCCAAATACAAACATCTCCACAAACAAAAGCAATCATAGAATTCCATGACCATACAGCCACAGGAAAATTGAATGCAGATATAATACCTACTATACCAAGTGGATGCCATTGCTCATACATTCTGTGATTAGGTCTTTCCGAATGCATTGTCAATCCGTATAATTGACGAGATAATCCTACTGCAAAATCACAAATGTCTATCATTTCTTGAACCTCACCGTAACCTTCTTGCAAACTCTTACCCATTTCATAAGAAACTAATTTTCCAAGAGCTTCTTTATTCTCACGAAGGGCTTCTCCGTATTGTCTTACAATTTCGCCACGTTGAGGAGCAGGTATTTTTCTGAATTTTTTGAAAGCAGATTGTGCTGCATCAACTACCTGTTCATACTGCTCAGGTGTTGTAACACTTACGCTTCCAATCAATTGACCATCAACTGGTGAATAAGAATCAATATATGTATCGGAAGTCATAGAATTTAAACCAGTAGAAGTACCAGCGTTTTTAGCTTCCAAGCCCAAATTTTTCAAGAAATCTAAATTCATAATTTACTTATTTTTATTAAAAATTTTCGCAAAGGTAGGAATTTTTTTGGACTTTCGCTTCGCTTAAATTTACATTTTATTATTATGATATTAACAGATAAATAATAAAGAGTTTTTTTTATTAATGCTAATTAATTAGTTAAATATTAA
>JAHDBK010000085.1 GCA_020630455.1 Saprospiraceae bacterium | reverse complement strand
ATGACAGATTAAATAACAACACAATTGAATTTAGATATTATTACCAAAAGTTTTTCTTCCATAAAAACTTTTGGTAATAATATCTAAATTATTGTTTTAATTGCTTTAAACTATCGTACAAAGTACTGTCTTTACTAATCAAAGCTCCTTCTTCCATAATGAGGAATATTTCTTTTTCTTTAGAGAATTTATACTTTTTTTCTCCTGTAAAAAACTGAACTTGTCCTCCTGAAATTTGCAGTTGAGTAATCATTTCTTCAGGGCTTTCATTACGTGTAAAATCAACAATATTCTTCCCTTTGACCATAATGCCATACATCTTGATATGGTCATCAAAAAAACGATAAACCCTTAAATCTTTTTCTCTTTTATGTTCTAAATATTCTACTTTAGAAAGGATTTTATCAAAAACGACATCACTAAAAATATCTATTAAACCATCCGCTTTATCAGGCTGTTCTTCTTTTATTTTTACCCATTCATCAGCAGTGATAGTTTGAGAAGAAAGGAAGTTGACGAATTCCTTTTCTAACTCTTTTAATTCTTCTATATTTAATTTTCTATATTTCATTCTATTAATAATATTTTAAGAACGATGCCATATATCTCTTTGAGGAAAAGGAATCTCTATTTCATGTTCTCTAAATAAAGCGTCAATTGCAAATCTCAAATCACTTTTTACATCTTCTATTGCAATGTATTGCTTCGACCAAAAATGCAATTCAAAATTCAAGGACGAGTCAGCAAAATCAACAAAGCGGATAGTCGGTGCAGGCCTTTTGATTACACTTTTGTGATTATTTGCGGCTTCCAATAATAAATCTTTTACTTTTTGAGTGTCCGAACCATAAGCTACACCTATTAATAATTTGAAACGTACCTTGTCATCATTATGACTCCAATTGATAACATTCTCAGTAATGAATTTAGAATTGGGCACGACCACCGATGTGTTGTCTCTTACTTGTACCACCGATGTCCTAATGCCAATCTGAGTAATCGTTCCTATCATTCCACCTACTTCGACAACGTCTCCTACTTCAACAGTTCTTTCAAATAATAATATAATACCTGAAATTAAATCATTGAAGGTTTGTTGTAATCCTAATCCAATACCAACCATCAAAGCAGCAGCACCACCTAATATGATATTTAGATTAAAATGTAAATTATTTTGCAAAGCAAATAAAACAGCAAAAACATAAATAGCATAAGCTAATAATTTATTGATTGCAAATTGGCTTCCTATATCTACTTCTGAGCTTTTATAATAATTGTATAAAATGATATTAATAAATACCCAAATAATGAGTCGTGCTACTAAAATAGTGAATACCGCCTGTAAAATACCCAACAAAGAAAGATGACCTCCATCTTGGAAAGTATAAAAATCAAAATCAATATTAAAACTATTAAGAATGAGTATTATAGCAAAGGCATAGACTACATACTGAATGGTTTTATTAGCAATAGATTTTTCATCCTTAGGTTCTCTAAGCTTATTGACTACCATGGGATTTTTATCCCTCTGTTCAAAATATTGATTAATCAATATTCTTGCAATAATCCAATCAAAAAACTGAGCGACCAAAAAGACCATAATCGCCATGAATATGGTTGAAACTCTAAAGTTTAAAAATCTCTCATTGATGACTAATTCATATAAAACAAAATCGAGATTTAAGGTTTTGAGACAGCCGATTATTGTTCCTAAAATGAGTAGGTTTCGAGTGATTTTAAAGATTCTTCTTTGACCACCTGAATTGACATAGTCTTTATCTTTTATAAAATTGAGAAGCCAACTCCTTAAAAAACGATTGATTAAATATCCAATTAATAATACCAAAAAAGTATAAAAAAGCATTTCAACCGTTAAGGTATAATTGCCGATATCCCAACCGATATTTAAAAAATCTCTTATTTGTAAAAATAAATTTTCCATTGGTATCACTCAAGTATTTTGTTTTTTAAGTATGCAAAATTAAAGAAATTATTAAAGCTATCCATTTAATGTCTTTAATAATTTTTAATTAAGTAAAAAATAAAGAGATTTTGTTATTTTTTTAAGTAATAGGTAAGGTTAATTTAACCTTTTCAATCCGTCTACCATTAGAAGAAACCACTTCAAATCGGTATAGTTCGTGGACAAACACTCTGCCTTTTTTTGGAATTTGTCCAAAATTTTCTAATAACATACCTGCTATAGAATCAGACTCTCCTCTTATAGTATCAAAGATATCCATATCTATTTTTAAGAATTTTGAAATATCAGTCAACATCGTTTTTCCTTCAAAGATATAAGTGTAATCATTGATTTTTTCAAAATCAATTTCGCGTTTGGTATCAAATTCATCGCGAATTTCACCAATAACTTCTTCCATAACATCTTCTAGCGTAATGATTCCTGAACTGCCGCCATATTCGTCAACTACAATAGCCATGTGTTGTCTACTGTCTTGAAATTCTGAAAGGAGCTCGTTTATTTTTTTGGATTCTGGGACGTACATTACGTTTGGGTTTATAATGCCCTGCCATTCAAAATTCTTGTTTTCATTAATATGTGGTAGCAAATCCTTAATGTGTAAAATACCCGTTACACTATCAAAATCAGAATCATATACGGGAACCCTAGAATATCCCCAATCTTTCACCAATTTAATGACTTCTTTAAATTCTAATTGAAAATCTATGGCTTTGGTATCCACCCTTGAACGCATAATTTGCTTAACACTAATATTATTAAATTTGATAATTCTTTTTAAAATATTCACTTCTTGGTCGCTTCCTTGTTCATTTTTTACGGTAAGGTCTATAGCGTGGTCGATTTCTTGAGCAGATAATTGATTAGATATTCGTTTGGATAGCCTTTTTTCAAGGAAAGTAGAACTCTTGACTAAAATACTACTTAGCGGATAAAATAATTTTCTTAGAAACAATAAGGGTCTTGACATGAATCTAGACAAAGCCAAGCTATTGGCTTTTGCATAAACTTTGGGAGATACTTCACCAAATAAAACTAATAAAAATGTTACAGCTATAGTATTAATACCAAATTTAAAATAATCCTTAAAGTCTGGAGGATATAAATTTTCAAAGGAATTCAAAACAAGATTAGAAAATACGATAATAGCAATATTAATAAGATTATTAGCAATTAAAATAGTAGCTAATAAGTATGCTGGACTATTTAATAAATTTAAAATCCGAGAAGAAGAAGGTGTTCCTCCATTTTCTTTTTTTAGTTCTTCTGTATCATTATGAGTTAATGAAAAATAAGCTACTTCTGAGCCAGAAACTAAAGCAGAACACATCAATAAAAAAACCACCAATACCAAAGACACTATCACATCTCCTGATAATGCAAATAGTAATAGTTGTTCTTGCTGTAAAAAAAGGTCCAAATTACAGAAACCGAAGGAATCCGTGTCACTGTCCATATAAATTAATATTGAATCTTATACAAAGATATAAAAAAAGAGAATTGATTTTGTAAATAAATAAAAATCAATTCTCTTGCAACAAAAAGTAATTTACTTTTAGAACGGTAAATCATCTGTAGCTTCCTCTACTTCTTCTTTTGCTTTATCATTAGAATTGTCAAAATTAGAAGTTTGAGGAGGTTCATCACTAGAATCAGGGAATCTGTTGTTATTGCTATCTCTTTTTTCTAAAAGCCTAAATGAGTTGGCAGTTATTTCAGTTGAATAACGGTCATTTCCATCTTTGTCGGTCCATTTACGAGTGGTTAATTTTCCCTCTACATAAATGAGCATGCCTTTTTTGAGCTGAGTTTCAACTCTTTCGGCTAGCATTCTCCAACAATTAATGGTATGCCATTCTGTTACTGTTTGCCATTCGCCATTTTTGTCTTTATAGCTTTCATTAGTAGCTAATACCAAGCGTGCTACAGCTGTCCCGCTTTCAAGTCTTCTTACTTCTGGGTCTTTGCCCAAGTTTCCGATTAAAGTTACTTTGTTGATCATGATTAATACGATTAAATAATGTCCTTTTTCTAAAAGAAAAAGGCTACTGTGTGAAAAAATAAAATTATTCTTTTGGTCTTTATATTTTAACTACCTTTAAAAATAAAGACCATTATCCTTTATAAAGTTCTGAATTATTTTGGGAAATGCAAAATTTTTCAGTGCCTCTTTTTCAATTTTTAAATATCTATTAGCCAAATAGTTATCATCACTTAGTTCTATCATAAAGAAACGCGTTATAATATCTCTATGTGTTAATTTTTGAATACTAATTGACGTCTTATTGATTAGATTGTAATTAGCATTAACAAGCATTTTTATTTTTAGTTCAAAATCATTAATATTTTCATCTTCTACTACTTCACGTGTTTCAATTAATGGAAATTGATATAGGTTTTTCCAGATATCTTTATCGTTGCGTTTTTCAAGAAAAAGATAAGTATTTTTCTTTATTATTAAATAATTAAAATATCTTTTTTTCCTTTTTATTTTCTTGGACTTTATCGGCAACTCTTCTACTTTCCCCATACTAAATGCCTTACAGTTAATTTGCAAAGGACAATTTTTACAAAAAGGATTTTTAGGCTTACAAACAGTCGCTCCAAAATCCATTATAGCTTGATTATAAATGCCTGGGTTTTCTCTATCTAGTCCTTGCTCTGCAAGTTCCTGAATACGTCTTTTCCCGTCTTTAGTATCTGTAGGTATTTCAACACCTTCATATCTACTCCATATTCTGATAACATTACCATCTACAACCGCATAAGGTAGTTGATAAGCAAATGAAGCAATGGCAGCAGCAGTATATGTTCCTACACCTTTTAGAGCTAATATATCTTTATAATTATCTGGAAATTTACCATTATAATGTTCTACAATATATTTAGCTGCTTGGTGTAAATTATTCGCCCTTGAATAATAACCTAATCCTTGCCAATCTTTTAGTAATTCATCTTGTGATACACGGGCTAAATCAAATACAGTTGGATATTTATTTTTAAACTTTAAATAATAGTCCCATCCCTGCTCTACACGAGTTTGCTGCAATATAATTTCTGATAGCCATATTAAATAAGGATTGCTTTCTCCTTTCCACGGCATCGGTCTTGCATCGGGCTTGTACCAATATAAGAGTGCTTTTCTAAAAAATGTGACTGGTTCTGACAAATTATTTTTTAAAAATTAAAAAATAGTATAAAAAAGGTTATATATAAAACATCTTTCATTTAATAAATAATAAAGAAATTTCTTTATTATTTATAATTTTATAGTATATATTTTAAAAACAAACATTAATACTATTATCTACCACATAAGTTTTCGATTCTAGAGAATTTTGAACAGATGAAGATAAATTAGAAAGTAAATCATATCCTGTATTGGCTTCTATTTCATCTACAGTTGTAATAAAAACAGGGTCATTAAAATCAAAATTACCTACTGTCTCAGAGTTCGGAACATCTATAGCAATAATAGTACTTTGACCATCTATATATTCCAAATCATTATCATCTCCTTCTGGTATAATGACAGCGACTTTCCACACAGATTCGGGAACGGTGATTCTTCCTTCATCAATAGTTTCTCTATAACCAAAGAATCCATCACCTCCTACGCCGTAATTACCCATTATAATATATGCTTCATTGCCTTGCTTAATGAGTTCTCTAATATAACATTCCCAATTTGCCCAAATTTGTTGATTATTTTGAGGAGATTGAGGAATCATATTAGTCATAAAAAATGTAGCAGAATTAAAATTATCACTACATACCCTATCCGCTGAAGGGCAATTGTGTCCTCTATCAAAACCTGATAATTCATAACTACTTCCTGATGGAGCATACCAATCATCAGGTAAAAAAGGATTGGCTCTAAAATCATCTTGGCGGTTACCATCTCCTGTAAACCATGTTTTACTCAAATGCCAACTTACCCAATTAGGAATGCCTTTATCTCTATTATAAGAAATGGTGTATTCATCCATTTCCATTAGATAATTATTAGGCATTGAAATATCATTTAGAGCATTGCTCGGATTACCTAATAAGGTATGTAAACTTCTCAAATCTCCTTGTGGACAGAATATAGGGTCTTCCGCTGGGCCATCTTCTCTACACGATGAAAATAATATGATTATTAATAAAAAAGTAATTGATAAAGGTAGTGTAGTTTTCATATTTTTGATTGAATTCAAATTTTAGAAAAAAGAATTAATTGTAAAAAACAGCACCAAATATATCCATAAAATATCTAAAAAGTGCCAATAAGTTGTTAAAAGGTTTAAATGTAATTTTTTTTGCGGATCTGAAAAATAGACGAGTACACTTACAGGTTCTACCATTCTTTTTCTAGCAATAATATAAAAAATTATCAAAAAAGGTAAGCCTCCAAAAACATGTATAAAATGCAGTGCTGATATAACTTGAAGATATGATTTTGCATTGTCTTGTGCATCAAACACAGGCGTATTATCCATCATTAATTGTTGCCATGCAAAGATTTGTAAAATCATAAATAATAAGGAAAGCCCAATAGTAAAAAGCAAGTTTTTTTTATAGCCTTCTGTATCATCATCTTTATACGCTTTATTAGCTAAAAAAATAGTATAACTAGAAGCTAATAATGTGAGTGTATTGAGTATGAAAAGTGGTTTTACTTTGATGGGCGTGATTCCTTGTTCAATTCTAGTATATAAATAACCTAGCGTTAAAAATAAAAAAACCATGACTAAGCCAGTCAGGAATAATGCTAGGAAAATTTTAGCAGGATGGAATAGCTCAACGCCACCATATTGAATATCGCTTTCTGGATCAAAAATATCGCCCTCAGATGATTTCATTAATAATTATATTATATGAATTACAAAGATAATTAAAATTAAAAAAGGTATATTAAATCATTACCTTATTTTAAGAAAAATGTTTAAAAATAAAGAAATTTTGTTATTATTAAATAAATATTTCTAAGGCTTCAAAAATATCATCGATATCATCAAAAGATTTATAACCTACTTTTTCTTCCTCTCCTCCTTTAACAACGATGCCTGTAACTTTTGTTTTTTCGAGTAGATTTTCAAGTTGCTCTGCTGGAACATTAATATTGATATAACAATTTTTTAAAGGACTTATTTCGGATAAAAATTGTATATAATCATTATCAATATGATTGGCTTTAATATCGAGTATAAAGGTGTTTATAAGTTGGGATAATTGATGAATTTCTTTTTTTGCTCCTTCAAAATCATTTTTATTATTAATAATAATTTCTTTAAAAACGCGATATTCTTTTTCTTGTAATTCTGAAATGATATCAATATTACAAAAAGGTGCTACGAGTACATTTTTAATATCTAAATAATCACTTAATTGTTGAATAACATCCAGCTGAGGAAAGGCTCCTACTTCGAGGATGTAATCGGTTCCTTCAACCCATTCTTTGATGGCGGCGATATCTTGAGGACCAATATAATGTTCATTGCCATTTTCTATATTAAAACTCAAAAAAGAGACTTCCCAAGCAGCAAAATAACGTGCATCGGTTAGGTTTTTAATTGAGGAAGCAATGACTTTTGTTTTTAGCATTTGAATTATTTTAAAAATTTATCTTAGGGCTTCTTCTATTTTACCTTCAATTATTTTACCGATATCATGTCTATAGCCTTTGGCTTCGTATATTATTTTTCCTTCTTTATCAATTACAAAATTAGTAGGAAATCCACTTACAAAATATTCTCTTATTTCAGTATTCGCTCTAGGGATAACTGGGTAATTAAAGGTAGTTTCTTTTAAAAATGCTTGTAAACTTTCAGGGCTATCTTTTGCAAAAGAGACGAATACTACATCCTCATTATCGGCATATTTTGCTTGAAGTTCGTTGAGTTCAGGAATTTCTTTTTGGCAAGGTTTACAAGCAATAAACCAAAAATTCATGACGATTACTTTGCCTTTAAGAGCAGGATAATTGAATTTTTCACCTTTCAAAGAAGTAGCATCAAAAGGAATAGCATTTGCTAATTTATCCCTATCCGCCTCCATCATTTCCATTTCCATTTTGATAGCTTCTTTTTCTTCTTCAGTCATTTCTACCATTACAACTGCTTTGGCAAGCCCTGAATCATTACCATATATATCTGGTTTGAAATCGCCTGATTGAAAATAGCTAACCAGTTCCATTCCTTCAAGTTTATTTCCATTAGAATCATAAACAGGCATAGATTGGCCATCTATCATGATGTGCTGATTTTCCAATTCATCAAAAGACAAAAGGTGTAATCCTTCTAATACCGTTTCTAAGTCATTTTCAAGGACTTCACTTTCTTTATCTACGTTTTCTATTGGTTCGGTATTTTCTTTTGGTGTATTTTGAGAGACATCCTTGGTGTTTTTACAAGAAAAAACAAGTATGCTAATACACAATATTAAGCTAAATTTTACAATATTTTTTTTCATTTTTTTTATAAATAAAATAATTATTAATAAAGAATATTTAATTCCTCTTACAAGGGAATAGTTCCTTATCATTTGGTTTTTAATTATAGCCTGAAATTATTAATATTAATACTAAGAGCATGTTTAATTGACTTCTTTTAGAAAAATGGAATAAACAGGGAAGTGGTCAGAGTAACCTCCTTGATATTCTCCACCTGCAAAAGTTCGAAAAGGATAACCTTTATATCTTCCAGACTTTTGAACTAAATATTTTTTATTAAAAATTTTAGCCTTGTGAAAAACATAGGATTCTTTATCTGAGTAAGTTGCTTTAGTCACTAAAATTTGGTCAAATAAACTCCATGCGTCTCTATAGGCTAATGTTCCGATTCCTTTTTTAAAATAGTCTGCCATAGGATTGTACATTTCTCCATCTTTGACCTTTTCTTTTTTATTTTTTCCTTTTAAAATTTTCTTGACACTTGGGCTAATTGGGTCATCATTTAAATCTCCCATTACCAAAACCTTAGCATTAGGGTTGTTTATAAGGATACTATTAATTTTATCTTTACAAACTTGAGCGGCAGCATTTCTTCTAGGACGAGAACGTTTTTCTCCACCACTTCTACTTGGCCAGTGATTAACAAAAATATGCATTTCTTCTCCATCCATTAATCCTTTTACATAAAGGATATCTCTTGTATAAACCCGCTCTCCTTCATCATCTTTAATATCGACTAGTATAGGTGTTGAAGATTCTACAGTAAAATAATCGGGATTGTATAATAAAGCACAATCAATACCTCTTTTATCAGGAGAATCATAATGCACTATTTGATAATTGCGTTTTTTTATAGCATCTTGTTTTACCAAATCTTCTAGGACTTTTAAATTTTCTGATTCGGCAGTTCCAAGTATCGCCAATCCATCAGGAGAGATATCTGTTCCCACTTCAGAAATCACTTTTGCTAAGTTGGCTAATTTTTCTTGGTACTTATCTTCTGTCCATTGACGAGAGCCTTCTGGTAAGAATTCTTCATCCCTAATTTCTGGGTCATCATAGATATCAAAAAGGTTTTCAAGATTATAAAAACCAATTATAGATGCTTTATATTGTTGCTCGTTATTTTTGAATGATTGGAATAAAATTGCAACAAAAAGAACAGCTAAGAGAATTATTTTTTTCATTATTTAAAATTTTCCTCAAAGATAATTATTCTTTTAGGGATTATGTATTAATGTTTTATTAAATAATCAATATGTTGTCTAAAGGTAAAAATAAAAAAGGCTTTGTATTAATCCAATACAAAGCCTTTTTTATTAAAGTATGTCTAAAGTTTATTTAGCTACTGAGAATTTATGAACACCTATGTTTTGTTCATTATCAGTAATCTTCATTAAATACAAACCTGCATTTAATTGAGCAATGTTAATTTCATAAACGCCATTGATTTGAACATTATTCAAGGCAACAACTCTTTTACCTAAAATATCAAATATTTCGATTTGAATACTTTCATTCATATCACCTTCTATATAAATATTATCTCTTACAGGATTTGGATAAGCTTCTAAACTAAATAACGTTTTAATATCTAAGGTACTTACTGTACTATCCGCTCCATCACAATCATCATCTATTCCATTATTAGGAATTTCTGTAGCCATAGGATTGATATTTGGATTATTATCATCACAGTCATCATCATTAGTTGAATATCCTGACGGTACAGACGTATCACAAGTTACCATAGTACTAGATGCACTACCATAACCATCGCCATCATTATCTACATAATACGTTATAAGAGGTAAATCGTCAATATTGCCATCACAATTATTATCAATGCCATCACAAATTTCTGTGGCTGCTGGGTGTATCGCAGCATTAGTATCATCACAATCGACTGTTTCATCAAATCCATCTCCATCCATATCGACAATACTTGTTTCATCTACACCATCACAATTTTCATCTTCATTATTATCAGGTACATCAACTGCTCCTGGATTAACTCCCGAATTGTTATCATCACAATCGGTATTATCTGTAACAAATCCAGTAGGAGCAGCACCACATGTCATCATAGAATTATTAGCATCACCATAACCATCATTGTCTGTATCGGCATAATAGGTATTTTGTGTTAAGCCTTCATC
>JAHDBK010000084.1 GCA_020630455.1 Saprospiraceae bacterium | reverse complement strand
TGATAAATTTTTAAATATGCTCTAAAGTATAAACTACAAAATTAAATATTAATACCAATTTAAATTATAATTGTAGCATATAATTATTATAATAAAATAAAAACTAAATGAATCAATATTTTAAGAGATTATTAGACCTTCTCATCCATATAGGAATCATTTCAAGTGCCTTTTATGCAGCATTTCAACTCTTTGGTGTTTTTAAAAACTCAGAAGGACCAATCATCTTATTTAAATCCGCCACCAATATTTCTATGGAGCATCTAGTAGCTCGTAGATTATACGCTTTGGAATTTTGGATAATTACTACTTGTTATATTGTGTATCTTGGGATGAGACAGCGTATTTGGAATTTTGATGATAATAAATAGCCATCAAAAAAACAGCTATAGAAAGATTAAAGCCTGCCACAATTAATATATTTCCGATTGGTGGAAACAAAAAATATAGAATAATCAACAGTAAATAGATTATTGCGGGATTCCAAAAAATAATTTTAAGAGGCAAATCACTTATTTTTTTCCTCAATCCAATTATCATTAATACAATTAAGATTACAAATCCAATGGCTAGGAATGCTCCAAATGGTTCAAAATAATGCTTGAGCTCCATCGCTCTATGGATTCCATCTTTTTGCATGGCTTCGGCTACAAAAACAATCATCCCATGATAAGCAACTCCTACTGTCAAAATCCAAGCAATAGTACATAAAGCTATTATTTTTTGATGTATTTTAATATTAAACGTATCTATTACTACCCAAAGTCCTAATAATTCTAGAGGAATTAATAGGACACCTAAATAATGTCCCCAAATTATATTATCTAAAGAAATGTCCATCAAAAATGCATAATCACCTGAATGGTAATTACCATTAGGACTATACAATAATAATACATCTGCAATACAACCTAAAAATGCTGCTATTATTGATATGATTAAAAATACCTTTTTATGCTTCATAAGTATACTCTAAAGATAAATAAAAAAAGAGTTATTTGAAATTTCAAATAACTCTTTTTTATAAAATTTATTTTAGACGTTATTACGAAAAGTTTTTTATGAAAGATAAAATAATATTTTTAATTATAGTCGAGGCATTACTCGAAAAGCATAGCCATAGCTATGGTTGAGAGGAATAACGAAGGATATAATTAAAAAGATAATTTAGCTATAATCAATTTTTCGTAGTAACGTCTTTTATAAATGTTCTAATCTACTGCTGATTAGCTGCATCTAAAATGATATTTTTCAAGAAATTACCATCTTTTTTAGATTTTACTTGTAATTGAGCGTTACCTTGTTTTGCACTAAATACAAAGTATTCTATTTCTTCATTACCTTCAATTTCAAGACCTTCCATAGTTCTAGTCAACTGGTCAGGAAATGCTTTTCCTCCTAAAAATCCACTAGATATTTCTTTGTATAAGCCACCATCTACTCTTTTACCTTTTGGTAATCCACCACTATTTACAGCAGCTAATAAATTAGGGTCAGCACTAATAAATAATATACCATCCTTTATAATTGCCTTTGCTTCGTTTGCATCTCCTGTGCCACCAAGTGATTCATGAAAAGAACGAGCCATTTCTTGCTCCTTTAATTTATAAGTACCATTTCCTTCATCAATTAAAGAACCCGAATCTACTAATATTTTTAAGAAAGGAGCAAATTCTGTTTCATTAATAGTAATACCAAAAATACCAGCAGGTTTACCTTCCGAACCATTTTGTTGTACTGCTAAAAACATATCTCCATCAATGGCTTTGGCAATAGATTCAGCATCAAGCCCTAATTGATTTAATCCATAAGCATTACTAATAAACTCAAGAGCATTTTTTTCTTTTAACAATTGCACTAATCCTCTAGTATTGAATCCAAATGTAAATAATCCTGAAAGGTTTTCACCAGGAATGTATGGAGAAAAATCAGTTTCAACGCTTGATTTAAATGGCATATTCAAATCATTTCCGATAGCTGGTTTAAGGTCGAAATCAAAGTTTGCTTTCATTACTTTATCTTCAAAGTTTACACCTCCTTTGATATAATTTCCTTTTAAATCATCTTTAGAAATACCAATAAAACTAGCCATAGCTGCTTGTTGTGTTTCTGCTAATGCATCAGAACTAAAAAAGTAATTGATATCATAATTACCAGCAGCTGTAGATTCAAAACCACTATTAGATAATACAGAAGTAGAAGCATCGCCATTAAATATTTTATCTAATTTATTGCTTAAATTATAGGTCTTGCTTCCTGCTACTGCTATTTTATCATTCCAAGCAACAAAGCCTACATCATTTGAATTATATTGATAACCATTTCCTTTTTTAGTTCCAACATCTAAATCAGCCGCTTTTACTAATTCTTCAAATTTTGCAACATCACCTATATTAAATACCATTGCATTCAACATATCACTTGTATTACTTGGATTAATATCTGTAATTAAATAAGCGTTTTGTTGAATATTGATACCACTTTCTTGAGGATTTTGTAGAATACGAGGTGCAATGGGGTCTCGATCAGCCGCTGCACTTATCATATTTTTGTAAAATTCTTCATTTTTTAAGCTTTCAAAGTCAATTTTTTCCAATATTTGTGGAAGACGAATGATTGAAATTTGTGAAGCATCCGCTGGGATATACTCTAAAGCTGCATCTTTAGGAATTGCTGCATCTCTTTTACATGCTGTAATACTTAATGCAAATACAGTTAAAATGAGAAAAAAATAATTTTTCATGGATATGATTAATTTTTTTTAAAATAATTTATAAAATATTATAACACAAAATAAATTAATATTTCCCAATAAAAAAAAGGCTTTAGATAAACGTTATATAATTATTGATGAATAGAATGAAATATCATATTTCCAACAATAATATACTTGGTTTTCCTTTAAATACAAAGGAGCATTATCGTGTTATTGGTGCTGGAGTTAGTGGTCTAATGTTAGGTTATTTTCTAAAAAAAGCAGGTATTTCATTTGAAATTTTTGAAAAGTCCAATCAAGTTGGTGGTATCCTTCAAACACAAAATATAGAAGGTTTTGGAATTATTGAACAAGCAGCGAATGGATTTTTATACACTCCTTCTATAGCATCAATATGTGACGATATTGAGCTAAAAATATTAGCTCCTAAAGAAACTGCAAAAGCAAGATATTTATTAAGAAATCATCAATTGAGAAAATTTCCATTATCAATTATAGAAACACTA
This sequence comes from Saprospiraceae bacterium, assembly GCA_020630455.1. Classification (GTDB taxonomy): domain Bacteria; phylum Bacteroidota; class Bacteroidia; order Chitinophagales; family Saprospiraceae; genus JAHDCE01. The sequence goes on along the minus strand of JAHDBK010000084.1, from coordinate 7,371 downwards.
GCTATTATTCCTAAAGCCTTCAAAAAACATCCTCAAAGATTTGAAACAGTCGAAGCATTTGGAAAAGCATATTTTGGAGATGTATTTACTAAACAAATATTAAGTCCAGCAATGGCAGGAATTTATGGAGCAGATATTGGTCGATTAAGTTTTGAGGGAGTACTTTCTTTATTAGCCGAACCTTTTAATGAATCTCCTTCATTAATCAAAGCAATTCAGCACATTAGAAAAAACAGGAAAAAGGGAATGCCTTCAGGTACTCACAGTTTTGAAAATGGAATGGGAGAATTTGTAAAATCTTTGGGTAATTATTTAGAAAATCATATCCATTTAAATCATGACATTAAAGGATTAGAAAAAAATTCAATAGTAACTTGTCCGGCATATATTACAAAATCATTTTTTGATGGCAAATTAGCTATTGAATTATCTCAAATTGAATATACTCCCATTATCACTTCTACCCTATTCTTTAAAAAAGAAGCATTAAAAAAATTTAAAGAAGGCTTTGGTTGTTTAATTCCAAGAAACGAAAATATCAAAATACTTGGAGTTTTATTCAATTCCTCTATTTTTGAACATCGCGTTACAGATGATAATTTAATTAGTCTGACTTGTATTTTAAGAGATTATGAAGGTGATATTTTTTCTCTATCTGATAGTGATATTATTAATAATATCATATTAAAAGATTTAGATAAAATTTTTGAATTACAAGATTCTCCAAAAGCTTATAAAGTCACCAAGTGGAAACAAGGCATTCCTTTATATAGTCCTGAATTAGTCCAATCATGGTCTAGAATAGATACATTATTAAAAAAAGAACATCCTAGTATTCGATTGACTGGAAATTATACTGGGCAGATTTCTATAAGAAAGATGGCGGATAGTTATAGCCAACTATTCCAATAAAAAAGGCTTCGCACAAAGCAAAGCCTTTTATTATTTTTATCATTAAATAATAATCAATTCGTCAATACGAAGTTAATTTTAACTTCTTTGTCTGCCTTTTTCGGCATTATCGCATGAACGATTTGGGCGAACCCTCGTTTCTGATGGAGCGATGCGTGGAGTTTGTGTCTGTCCTTGACCGACAATCATCCATTTTTTGATATTTAATTTATTTGTTTTCATAATTTTCCATTTTTTAAGATGAAAAAATAACCAGTCTTTACTTGGGACAAGTTCCTAGTAAAGCGATATAATCGTTTTGACAATATCCTTTTTTTATTTTGTTTTAAGTGCTGTTTTTATTTTAAAAACTTATTTAATTACTAAAAAGTTCCTTATCTTTATTATTATAAACGTTATTAGACAAAAAATAATTCCCAATAAAATGTTAAATTGTTTCAAATAATTTTACAACACGCATTTAATTCAAAATTAATATTTGTAAATCAATAATTTTGCCAATTTTTTAAAGCTTTTGTGACAGCCTATTTTTATGGAAAAAATTACCTACCCCCTACTCTGTTATCCTATTGCTAAAGATGCCTGGCTTGGGCTGTTAGTAGGCACTGATTATCAAATGGTTGAGAAAGATATAAAGAGTCTTAAAAACGCAATGAGTGACTTTTTGTTCAAGCAATATAAAAAAACGAATGATTATCCTTATGTTGAACTATCTAATATAAAACATAAAATATTTGAAGTCAAAATTAGACCTACTTACAAGGAAGAAAGTGGTCACTTTCCATTTCCAAATATTCTCAAAGTACCTGTAAGTCTTGTTTTTGGAGAAAATGACAATGGATATTATGAGTGTTATTTTCCTTTATTTGGAGAGAGTTTTTATTATTATGATAATAAACAATTGAAACCTTTAGCTACTCATTTTGCTACTAACAAATTGAACGCTTTCTCTCCAGAACAAATCAATAAATATTTTTTATACCCTGAACCCAGTCTAGAGGAAGTTACTTTGAAGGTTAATTACGAAAGGGATTATCATTGGGGAACACAATCATATCAAAGGCAGTTTAAAAATTTAAATAGATTCGCTGAAAAATATCCTTATTCTAAAGCCGAACGAAAAAAGATATCTTTATTTCCAGAAGTAGCATGGGAAGTAGATGACATTATTAATGAAATCAGTAATAGAATTTCTCAAGAAGAATCCAATATCCTTATCGTTGGAGATAGTGGAACTGGTAAAAGTGCGATAATCAAACAGGTTTTTAAGAAAATACATACTCAATTTAAGAAAGATGGTACTGACAAAACATTTTGGCGGATTATGCCGCAACGCATTACAGCAGGTAGTAAATATCTAGGAGAATGGGAACAAGTATGTGAGCAACTTATAGATGAATTACAACATGCTAACGGCACCTTGTGGGTTGAAGATATTTCAAGATTAGTCATGTTAGGTGGCGAAGGGCCTGAAGATAGTATAGCCGCCTTTTTTTCCTCTTTCCTTAGAGAAGATAAATTGCATATGGTAGGTGAAGTTACACCTTCTCAGTTAGAAAGTATGCGAAGGCTTTTACCTGGTTTTATTGAAAACTTTAAAATTGTCAAGGTAAAAGAATTACCTGAAGCTAAAATTTTTAGAATACTTGAACAGTTTGCTAGTTTTTCTAAGCAAAATTTAAAAATTAATATCCATCAATCTGCTTTGGAGCAATGCTATAGACTATTATTGAGGTATTATCCATATGAAAAATTCCCAGGAAAAGCAGTAAGATTTTTAAGTAGAACTATAAGTGATTTGAAACTTAAAAAGAAAACTACTCTTGATAAGAAGGAAGTAGTCGAACAATTTTCCAAGCAAACAGGTTTACCTGAATTATTTTTAAGAGATGATTTAAAATTATCAGAAGAAGAACTAAATAATTGGTTTTTAGATAGGATTATAGGACAAAACGAAGCGGTAAATCAAGTTTGTGAAGTCGTCAAAATCTACAAAGCAGGATTAAATAATCCTCACAAACCCATTTCAACTTTATTATTTGCGGGACCAACGGGTGTAGGAAAAACGGCAACCGCTAAAGCATTGGCTGATTATTTTTTTGGTAAAGGTCAAAAACAAAGCCCATTGATTAGAATTGACATGAGTGAATTTAGGTACCCTGGTCAAATCACTCAATTAATTGGTTCTGGTAAAAACGTTGGTAAACTCATTAAAGAAATTAGAGAAAAACCTTTTGCTGTTTTATTATTAGATGAGGTAGAAAAAGCAGACCCATCCATCTTTGATGCTTTATTGACTGTCCTTGATGAAGGAAGGCTTGTTGATGCTTATGGAAGAGAAACACATTTTAGAAACGTTATTATTATTATGACATCTAACTTGGGGGCTTCTCAACAACAAAAACTAGGGTTTAAAGATATGGAAAGTCAATCGAGTAAATATACCGCAGCTATTGAAAGGTTTTTCCGTCCAGAATTTGTAAATAGAATTGATGATATCGTACTTTTTAATAGTTTACAAGAAAAAGACGTCAAAAAAATCATTATTAAAGAACTAAATGAACTAAAATTAAGAGAAGGATTTCATAAAAATAAAATAGATATTATCTTTGGAGAAGAATTGATTGCATACTTAATGCAAGTCGGCTTTGATGAAAGATACGGAGCAAGACCACTACAAAGAGCCATTGAAGACGAATTAACTGCTGTCTTGGCATATTATATATTAGAAAATAATGATATTAAAAATAGTACTTTATTCATTAATTATTCTAATAATAATATTAAAATTACCAAGCAAGATTAATTTTTTTATTTAAAATTATTACAATTGAAAACACATATAACATTTAAATTTTTAATCTTTTTTTTATTCCTCATCTCAACTGCTTTTACAGTAAATGAATGTGAAGATGATTGGGGATTTTTTGGTCACAAACGAATTAATAGATTATCTGTATTTACGCTTCCTGCCGATTTAATTCCTTTTTATAAAAAACATATAGAATACATTACCGACCATGCAGTAGACCCTGACAAAAGGAGATATGCAACTAAACACGAAGCAGTTAGACATTATATTGATATAGACCATTGGGGAGATAATCCATTTGAAGCTGTTCCTAGAAATTATGGTACTGCTGTAATGAAATATTGTAAATTTTTAATATATACTGAAGAAGGTGATACGCTACATTTAATTGGAAATGATTTAGAAACTTCTGGCTTATATCCTAAAGATTTAGAAAATGATTTATATGTAGATGCATTTGGTAATGAAAAAACATTTACTTACACCGCTTTTTCTAAAATCCTTGGTGATGGACATTCTGTTAAAGAAGATTTGACTCGTATTTTCGATAAATCTTCTCTGACTGTTTATAGTGATGACCCTGTTGTCTTAAAGTTTGATGCCCTTACTGATTTTTATTATAAACATATAGCAAAGCAACGCTATGAAGATGAATGGAAGATTTCTAAAGAAGCAATAGAAGAACTTTTAAAAGATTATAAATTAAAAATTAATATAAAAGAAGGACAAGTCTTTGATAATTTTAGCTACTTTGGAATTCTACCTTATAATTTAATTGAATATCAAAAAAAGCTAACTAGTGCTTTTGAAAGTGGTGATGTCAATAGAATTTTAAGGTATTCTGCGGAAATTGGTCATTATATTGGTGATGCCCATGTTCCTCTTCATACTTCTGAAAACTATAATGGTCAATTAACTGGTCAAAATGGTATTCACGGTTTTTGGGAAAGTCGTTTACCTGAACTTTATGCTGATGATACTTATGATTTTTTTGTAGGTAAAGCTCAATATATTGAAGACCCTCAAGAATTTTATTGGAATATCGTAGAAGATAGTCATGCTCTTGTTGATTCTGTACTTTTGATAGAAAAAGAACTAAGTGAAACTTTTGCTGAGGATCAGCAATTTTGTTATGAATTAAGAAATAATATTAATGTAAAAATGTATTGTGAACCATTTGCAAAAGCCTTTCATGATAGAATGAATGGTATGGTAGAATCTAGAATGAGAAGTACCATCTTGTCTATTGGGAGTGTTTGGTTAACCGCATGGGTCGATGCTGGTCAACCTAAAATGTTTGATATTAATTTCGCTGAATTATCAGAAAAAGAAAAAAAAGAATTAGAGGAAGAAGAAAAGGCATATAGGTCGGGAGAAATTAAAGGAAGAAAACACGAAGAATAGATTTTTTATTAAAAATTAATAAATATTATAACTAAAACCAAATAGTAAAATGATAATAACGACAACAGATTCCATTCCAAATAAAGAAATAAGTGAAATATTAGGGATTGCTAGAGGTAGTACTGTAAGAGCTAGAAGTATTGGAAGGGATATTTTTGCAGGTTTGAAAAATATAGTAGGAGGTGAAATAGAAGAATATACCAAACTACAAGCTCAATCTAGAGAACAAGCCTTACAACGTATGATTCAAGATGCTCAAGCACTAAATGCAGATGCTATTATCAATGTTAGGCTAACGACTTCTATGGTGATGCAAGGAGCTGCGGAAATTTTGGCTTACGGTACAGCTGTTAAATTAAAATAAAATGGATACATTTACTAAAATAGTTTTAGGTGTTGAAGGATTAATTTTTCTTACATTAATCGTCTTAATTATTTTTTTAATCTTTAGAAGAATAGAAATCAAAAAAAGAGAAAACTTCGAAGATAGAGATAATTAAGCATCTAATCTATAATTAAAAACTATTACAAATCAATAAATAATAAAGAAATTTCTTTATAAATGAATAATACTCTAGCATTAATGTTAAAAGGAGCTGCTATGGGAATAGCAGAAGTAATTCCAGGAGTATCAGGTGGAACGATTGCTTTTATTACTGGTATATATGAGAGACTTCTAAACGCTATTCAATCTTTTAAGCCCTCCTTATTCAATACTTTTAAAGAGTCTGGATTTAATGGTGTATGGAAAGCTATAGACGGAAATTTTTTAGCTTTTTTATTCATAGGTATGTTTGGAGGTATTGTAGTTGGGATATTTGGCATTAGCCATCTAATTATTACATTTCCTGAAATTTTATGGGCTTTTTTCTTTGGGTTAATTATTGCCTCAGCTATTTACATAGGAAAACAGATTACAGAGTGGACAATCATTGAAGGAGTCACCATTTGTGTAGGAATAGCTGTTGCCTATTCTATCACTATCATCAGTCCTAGTGAAGGAAATTCAGCCTTGTGGTTTGTATTTATTTCTGGTGTTATTGCTATATCAGCACTTATATTACCTGGTATTTCAGGTAGTTTTATACTACTATTAATGGGAATGTACACTATCATTATCCCTACTGTCAAAAATGCTTTAAGCCTAGATATTCAGAGTATCATTACTACAGCTGTTTTTGCCCTAGGTTGTTTAGTGGGTTTAATGACCTTTTCACGAATCCTATCTTGGACTTTTAAAAATTATAAAAATATTACTCTTTCACTTCTTACAGGTTTCATGATTGGTAGTTTAAATAAAATTTGGCCTTGGAGAATGCCCGTTGAGTGTATCGATAAAACTACGGGCAATGCGCTTACTAACTGTGATAGGAATGATGATAATATTAAAATTTTAATGGAATCAAATCTTTCACCTTTCAATTATCAAGAGCTAACAGGGTATCCTTCTTATTTCTTATGGGCAATAATCGCTGCAATTTTAGGTTTTGCATTAGTATTTATATTAGAAAAACTAGATAAAAAAGAAAATTAAAATGCCTCTACTTGGTCTTATTGGCTTTCCTCTCTCTCACTCTTTCTCTCCTAATTATTTTAAAAATAAATTTGAAAAAGAGGACATAAAAGATTGGTCCTACCAAGCATTTCCATTAGAATCTATTGATTTATTTCCCAAGCTTTGGAAAGATCACCCCGACTTAATAGGTCTTAATGTTACGATTCCTTACAAAGAAAAAGTTATTCCATACTTGGACGATTTAGATGAATCCGTTAAAGAATTACAAGTTGTTAATACTATAAAAAAACAAGGAAACAAGTTAATAGGCTATAATACAGATACTATAGGATTTGAAATTTCTTTATGTAATTTCATTAATAATAATAATAATAATATAAAGAATTTTCTTTATAATCTTAATATAAAAGCATTAATATTGGGAACAGGAGGTGCTGCTAAAGCTGTGGCTTTTGTGCTTGATAAATTATCCATTAAATATAAATTTGTTTCTCGTAAAAGTGGAACAATACACCTCAACTATAAAGATTTAGATAAAACTATAATTCATAATCATCAACTAATTATCAATACGACTCCTTTAGGAACTTATCCTAAAATTAATACTTGTCCCGATATTCCCTATCTATATTTAAGCTCAAAACACTTTCTTTTTGACCTAACTTATAATCCAGCAATAAGTTTATTTTTAAAATTAGGAAACCAACAAGGAGCATCCACTTTAAAC